>NZ_CP033611.1:1567500-1738386 GCF_003932735.1 Rickettsiales endosymbiont of Stachyamoeba lipophora
GAGCAAGACCTAGGCTATATATATGATAAAGCTGTATTAGACCAAAGATTACTTGAAGTCTATCAACATTGCGAACAAGATTGCGAACAAGGTTCTAACTTAGAATTTTTTTTTAGTAACCTTGAAGAAATTAAGCAGCAATTGCTTGAAGATTATTCAAAAAAACATACCCCAACATTTTTACAAGATTTTGTACATGATACTAAACAAACTTTTGCTAAAGTATTTAATTTAACTGCTCCTAGCAAGAGCAAAGATTATTTAGATGAAATAGAAACAAAGGTGCAAAATTATACTAAGACCCTTATTAGTTCCTCATATACAAAAAACCAAGGTGAAGACGAAGCTCAATCAACTACAACAAACAAATTTACTAAAGTAATTGGTAAATCCGTTAAAAATGTTATCTCATCACCTGCCTCGATTCTTAAACGAATTAAAAGCCGTGATTCTAGCTCTTCCCCAGATCAGTGGAGGTAAACTTACTAAATCAGCATCTGTAAATCGTTTGAGATTATTTATAGACCAAAGGGATTTAATTAGTGGTATTAAAATCTATCTTAAAAGGCGCTCCTAAGCAAGCTGATGAAGGACAATATTTCAGATAGATAAGGTACTGTGCCTGCCGATTTAATTATGCAGCTTATAAATAACTAGAGATTTTGTGAGTAGTAAACTTTATTCCTCTGCGCTTCGTAGCCAATGTGATATATTTAAGGGCAAATTTTTATGCATTCACTTAATTTTCATGGCTAATTAAGCTTTGTGTAAAGAAATTGGCAGCCATGCTAAAATGGTATTATTGCTCTTAAAAGGAGCTCAACTAAATTATCTACACAGATAAAGATTATAGCTGGTATTATTTCATAAATTTCAGCATACCTACATTTACCGATCTAGCATTTTATTACAGCCAGATATAGATTTTGCTAATATTGCAAGCTTACTATCTCCAATATTGTTCTCCTCAAACTTTAGATGGGTAATTGAATGATTTTCTGCAATATCGTCTGCCACATACTCCCAATCAGGCAAGTTATCTTATTGCCATAAGAAATATCTATTAACCTAAGACTCTTATTCTCACTGATTCCTTCTGCTAAGATCCTATCATCTCTTATTTTTTCCGATCTCTACCAAATAGTACGCTTACCCAAAACTAGTGTTCCTAGCTTATACAGTGGTCTCCTTGGTACCTCATTTATGTAACCTTGTCCCGTATCCCCTATTCTTTTTATTATGAGAATACCTTAACCAACTATTGAAACCGAATATTTGAAGTTTATAAAATATTTAAGGGCCTTATGAATAATAAGGCCCTTAAATATTTTGATAGTTAGATTTTTCTTTGCTATATTAGCCTTTCATGCCTCTTAAAACATAAGGTAAGATACCGTTATTGTTGTAATATTCTACTTCTGTTTGAGTATCAATTCTACAAATCAATTCCACTTCTTTAGTGCTGTTATCTTTATACTGAATATGTGCTTTTAATAGCATTTTAGGCGTAATTTTACCTTCAAGTCCTACAATTGATACCAGCTCATCGCCACTTAAGTTTAACTCCTTACGAGTTATGCCATCTTGAAACATTAACGGTAAAATACCCATACCAATCAGGTTGGATCTATGAATTCTTTCAAAACTTTCAGCAATTACAGCCTTAATACCCAGTAATAAAGTTCCTTTAGCTGCCCAGTCTCTGGAAGATCCTGTGCCATACTCTTTACCAGCAAATACTACCAGCGGAGTATTGTCTTCTTTATACTTCATAGCAGCATCATAGATGCTAATTACATCAGAAGAAGTGTGATGTTTGGTAACCCCGCCTTCTGTGCCTGGAAGCATTTCATTTTTGATACGAATATTAGCAAAAGTTCCTCTCATCATCACTTCATGATTACCACGACGAGCTCCATAAGAGTTAAAGTCTTTCTGCTCTATTCCATTCTCAACTAAATATTTTGCAGCAGGACTATTTTTAGCAATATTACCAGCAGGAGAAATATGGTCCGTAGTAATACTATCGCCAAATATCGCTAATATTCTTGCATGATTAATATTAGTAACTTTACCTGGCTCTTTACCCATACCTACAAAATATGGAGGGTTATTGATATAAGTACTATTATGCCAATTATAAGTTTGAGATTTAGTGGTATTAATATTCTGCCATTGTTGGTCCCCTTTAAATACTTCAGCGTATTTAGCTTTAAAAATAGTAGAATTAACAAATTTTGAGTTAATTTGTTCAATCTCACTATGGGTTGGCCAAAGATCTCTTAGGTAAACATCGTTGCCATTTTCATCTTGGGCAATAGGTTCGGTTGTTAAATCAATATTAGTAGTACCGGCTATAGCGTAAGCTACTACTAATGGCGGAGAAGCTAGATAATTAGCTTTAACCAGAGGATGTACTCTACCCTCAAAATTTCGATTGCCTGATAGTACAGAAGCTACTATCATTTCATTTTGAATAATGCATTCTTCAATTTCAGGTAGCAACGGGCCGGAATTACCAATACAGGTAGTACAACCATAGCCTACTAGATTAAATCCCATTTGGTTTAAATATTCTTGTAATCCAGACTTTTCTAAATATTCACTTACTACTTTAGACCCGGGAGCCAGTGAAGTTTTAACCCAAGGTTTAACATTGATACCTTTTTCTAAAGCTTTTTTAGCCACTAACCCTGCTGCAATCATTACCGATGGGTTAGACGTATTAGTACAGCTAGTAATTGCTGCAATTGCCACATCAGTATTTGCCATACTAAACTGCTGATTTTTAACCGCATATTTTCTAGCTGTATCGATATTATTTGATTTTGAAAGCTCCGGTAAAACAGATATAATGGAATTTCTAACTTGAGATAATAGTACTTTATCCTGAGGTCTTTTAGGTCCTGCAAGGGATGCTTCCACGCTAGCTAAATCTAATTCTAAACTATCAGAAAATACTGCCTGCTCATTATTTCTCCATAAATTTTGGAGTTTGCAGTATTGCTCAACTAGCTTAATAGTTTGACTATCACGAGCAGTAAGTTCTAAATATTTTATTGTTTCCTGATCCACTGGGAAAAAGCCACAAGTTGCACCATATTCAGGTGCCATATTGGCAATAGTAGCACGATCAGCGAGTGAGAGGTTATCAAGTCCGGCACCATAAAATTCTACAAATTTATTAACCACTCCTTTTTTTCTAAGCATTTGGGTTACGGTCAATACTAAATCTGTAGCGGTAGTTCCTTCTCTTAACTTGCCAGTTAATTTAAATCCTACCACTTCGGGTAACAACATGGATATTGGCTGACCAAGCATAGCAGCTTCAGCTTCAATACCACCTACACCCCAACCAAGTACTGCTAAACCATTTACCATAGTAGTATGGCTATCTGTGCCAACTAACGTATCAGGATAAGCATAAGTTTTACTATCTTCTTGTTTGGTCCATACTACTTTAGCTAAATATTCTAAATTAACCTGATGGCAAATACCAGTACCAGGAGGTACTACTTTAAAATTATTAAAAGCTTCTTGGCCCCATTTTAAAAATTGATATCGCTCATCATTACGGTGCATTTCTAAAGTTACGTTTTGTTTAAACGCATCATGATTGCCATAGTAATCAACCTGAACTGAATGATCAATCACTAGGTCTACCGGCACTAATGGATTAATCTTATCCGGATTACCTTTAAGGTTTTTCATTGCATCTCGCATAGCTGCTAAATCTACTACTGCAGGAACTCCAGTAAAATCCTGCATCAATACACGAGCTGGAGAAAAAGCAATCTCACGTTCAGCTTTAGGGCGATCAATCCAGTTTTTAATTGCAATAAAATCTTCTTTAGTAACGTTTACTTCATCATAATTACGCAGTAAATTTTCAAATAAAATTCTAAGAGAATAAGGTAGCTTATCTAAGTTAATATTAAACTCATCAGATGCCTGTTTTAAGTCATAATAATTATATTCAACCCCTTCAATATGAAAATTTTTTAGATAGCGTTGGCTTGCCTTGCTCATGATGATCTCCTAAACTTTTTATAGTAGCTCTTTTCTATTAAAAGTAATTAATAGTAAATATTTAGCATCTTTATTGTAGCTCATAACCTACTGATTTTTCAACCAAATTGTAATGATAATTACTTTTTCATATTAAATTTTGGTTAATTATAACTTTACCGCTGCCCAGAAGCTAAGGAAGCAGAAATAGTAGGCTGGCTATTTGTTCTTCTATGCACTCTCCTACTCTCATGCCTTTTAGTAATGTTCAACCGTGCAGCATGGCTACTGCTACTGCCGGACTGTTCATTGTTTTGCTGAACAAGAGTAAGTGCATGAGTAAGTGCATCTATCTTCCGTTGCGCTACTTCCTCTTGAGTAACAGTCGGGGCTAAAATGCTATTAACGTTAGGGTTTTCTGAAGTTAAAAATGGATGTTTTTCTTTTTTAAATTGTAGCAGAGAATGTATCTGTACCCTACGTGCATTTACATTGCCACTTTCTATATCGCCCCCTTGAACTCCCACAATACTTCCTGAATTTGATTCGCTATTAACCACTTCGTCATTAGATTGGCTAAAAATATATAAACCACCAGCTGCTGAAAAAGATCTGCTAATAATATTTAGTAATTCTATTGCCGGATGATTAGGAGCTAGAAAAACCCCTGTAGCTGCTGCCGCTGCTGAAACCGCAATTAAAGAAAAACTAATTCCTAATTGCACTGCTCTTTTTAAAATTTTAGCATCAGTATTTACAATATCTTTATCAATTGCTTTTATTTGCTTTTTAAGCGCTCCTCTATCATGCTCTAGATTACCCTGCTCTTTCTCTAAAGAAACGTCAGAGGCATCAGGAAATTTAAATCTTCTTTTGTATTTTCTTCTTTTACCCAGCTCCTTAGTTACTTCTATAAAATCCTCATTAGCAAGTTTATAAAGATTTTTACAAACCCGTCTATCTTCAGTATCAGTACTTTTATCTAATGAGAGCAAAACTATATTTTTAACTAAAGTATACCCGATGATTCCTAAAAATAATCTTCTAAAAGTAGTAAGTCGTGATGAAGGGTCGTTATCCTCAATATCAACGTTGTCTAACGGACTAGCAGGACTTTGGCTAGGTACATCACTATGTGTTGAATCTGATCCAGCCCCTAATTTATTCATTTTTCTAGTGAGTATACTAAAATCTTCTTCATCTACTGAACTACGCGATAAAGATGCAGAATTAGCTCCCGTCGAAGGTATAATGCTAATTGAAGCTCTTTTGGTGTTTTCTTGGGATAACAGTACATGGAGTCTATTTTCAATAGGAATTTCTGCATTTCCTTCTTGCTGTTCTGCCAAGCTAATCTCAACTAAATCATTAGGATTAGGAGTTTGAACAGAAGCGTTGTTCCCCTCTTCCTTATGTAAGCCTTGTAAGTATTGTGATGATGAATTATTAGACATAATAGTTCTCCTTTTATCTTACAAATCAAAAGGTTAATTTATTAATATAATAACCGAAAAGAGAATTATAAGCAAATTTTTTAATCTTAAAATACACTTCAAGATATTTAATCTTAAAATACTATTATTTTGAAATTTCATTTGCCCAATTGGAAGAATGTGCTAATAATTATAAAGAAATTTTTCTTACTACCTTTTTTCCACGGTAAGATTTAGGGGTCATAGCTCAGTTGGTAGAGCGTTTGAATGGCATTCAAAAGGTCGGCGGTTCGATTCCGCCTGGCTCCACCAGTAAAAGCAAGGCTTTTTGTATCCCACCCTTATTTAACTATGTTTTGAGTGACCAATAAGTGACCAGTAAGTTAAGGTAAAATATGTTTGATAACATACTTAGAACTTCAATAGACATCCCTCCCTTATTTTACACTCCAATTAAAAATTTTTTAGAAGTCGATCCAGAGTGGAATTTTAGTAATAATACCATTTTAAGAATATATATTAGTCACATGTTGTCTAATCAGCTAAGTGAGATATTTGATTTAGATCTAAAAGATATTTTCTTTAGAAATAAGGCTATTAACAAGGAATTTTTGATATACCTTTCGGATATAATAAGTATTGGCGGAATTAGTCCATCTAAAATAAATGGAATCTTACATAGAATAATAAATATTACCTTTAATAATAATGGAACTTATTTTGAAATTTGCATACATGAAGCACAAGCATCATTTAAGGATAGAAAAGAACTCTCAATCACAATGCTTAACCCATATGCACAAGAAAGTATATTGACTTCACTAATTGATCAGGATTTATATAAATTAAATACTAGTAATGACAATTATTTTATTTTTAATTCAAGTCAAAAAAATAATTATAAGATATACAGATTAATAGAAGAGCAGGATGAAATTATCTCATCCTTTCAAGCTAAGCACCTTCTAATAGAAAAATATAATTGCATTGAAGCAGAATGGGTGCTGTGGTCTGTAAATTTGCTAACCCCGTTATCTTCACAAAAACCAAATCAATTGGACCCCACCGAATTTAGTAAATTTAAACATAGTGGTTACATGATACCTCCTTATATAGAAGAGGATTCTAAGACAAAATATATCCTTATTAATTATTTCATGCATACCACCTTTGTAGAAAAGTTCTTTTTATTAGAAGAAGTTCGTTCCTTTGTTCCTTCATTTAGACTTATTTCATATAAACATTTATTAGAAAGAAATTTATGGATAAACAACAAGGATAACCTTAATGATATTAGAAACATTATCCACAAACATGCTAATCTTGGTAATATAACATGTATGTACGTACATGACGAAATAGAAGAGCTTGTATCTGATTATTATTTACAAAAGGTTGTTATTCTTTCTCCAGATGCAGAATACTGGCTTACTAATAAACATAATATAGAAAATGAAAAAATATACTTTATTAAGGAAGAGATTGAAGAAATCGAAAAGCAAGAAAATTATACAATACAGAGTAAAATTATTGTTTCATCTGCCACTAATAGAACTCAAAAACCTCTATCCTACGAAAAGGCCTTGGAAACAATATTAGATTATATAATGCAAAATGATCAGATTCTGATACAGGAATTATCTACATTTAAAACTATAGAAAAAAATATTACAGACAAAGAGTTTATAGGTTTGATTATATACCCTTTATTTGAATTAAATGGAATGTGGGTAAAAATTAAATCCAGAATTACCCAGGATAAATCTAATTCAGAAAAAATCGCTAGACGTAAAAAAAATATTTTAAGAGTGATATATCCTAATCTTTATAACAAATTTAATCGGGCTAAACAAAAAATAGAAAAGATATTAATAAAGTTATAATTTTAAAATCAAATTATTCTTATTGAAATGATTTTAAACATCATTTTTAAATTTCTCTATTCCAATATAACACCTTGTTTAAACTCATAAACCTTCTTAAAATCCATGTTGTATTCTTAAAATTGATAAGATTCTTTTTGTTTTAATTACTTATCAATTTTCTATCAATTTTTTATCTTTCACTTATTCACCTTAATTTTCTTGCAATTACTAAACTTAAAAATTTTTAAATTTTTTAAATTTCTTACTTTATCAATTTTTTATCCTTCTATTTCCTAAGTAATAAGTGATAAGTCACGAAACTTAATAAGAATAAAGGAGCCATTATGGTTGCTCAAAGCCTGAACAGAGAAAAATTTGTTCCTACAGAAGAATTAGAAGATTTTACAAAATTAAAGCCACGTTTTTGGGAAGCTAGACGCATTTCAGGTGACGGTCCACCTTACATTTATATTAGCAAAAGAGCTGTCAGATATAAAGTAGGTGATGTTATTGATTGGATGGAATCTAAGAAGAGAAGGCATACTGCTGATACAGGAGGTATGTTCAATGAAAGGTAATATTTTTGAAAAAGCAAAACGCATGAACTCTATTAGGCAGGTAGTTTTAACCCTACTTCCAAATGGAAAGATGTTTAAAGATAAATATTTATCTTTAAATCCCACAAGACATGATACCAAACTTGGGTCATTTATAATCAATTTAGATACCGGCCAATGGAATGATTTTGCAACGAATGATAAGGGCGGAGATGTAATTAGCCTATATGCCTATGTAAAAGGAATTTCTCAATATGAAGCTGCTTTAGTTTTAACAAATGGAGAAAACCATTTTAAACATTTTTCGATTCAACAAACTAACCCTGCTAAAGTTGCTAAAATTGCTAAATCTCCAGTAGACAAAATAATAACAAAGCTTTGGGATGAAAGTATAAATCCTACTAATACTTTAGTGGAGAAATATCTCCTGTATAGAGGTTATACAGGAATAATACCTCCATCTATAAAACATCATACTAATTTATATCACAAACCTACACAAAGATTCTATCCCGCCATGGTAGGTATGATAAGCATGTGGCCAAATTGCAATGAAATAATCGGACTGCATCGTACCTATCTAGACAAAGCAAGTGCTAATAAAGGTAAAATTGATAATAACAAAATGATATTAGGATCGTGCGCAGGTGGGGCAGTAATGCTGACAGCACCTGGTAAGACTTTAATTCTCACTGAAGGCATAGAAACAGCATTAAGTGTATATTTTGCCACTGATTTTCCTACCTGGGCTGCATTATCAACTTCGGGCTTAATTAATATAAAACTGCCTGAACTTTATATTACCTCAGAAGTTATTATTGCTACTGATAATGATGCTGCAGGCATTAATGCAGCTAACAAGCTTGCAGTACGGCTCTTAAAAGAGGGATACAAGGTTCGTATAGCAAGCCCAAATAGATTTAAAACAGATTTTAATGACTTATTAAGAGAAGAAAATGGCAATAATACAAATTAAGAAGATAATCGAGGAGGCTGAAACAATTAAAAACGAAGGTCCACTTCCCCTAAGGAAATTGAAAACAGTACCAACAGAATTTCCTATAGATTCTTTATCACCAATTTTTAAAGAGGTAACATTAGCATTGCATGACAAAATTCAAGCACCCTTACCCCTGTGTTTCCAGACAGCTTTTGCTGCAGCAAATTTATTAGTGCAAGGTTATAAGGATGTCCTACTCCCGCATGGCCATATAAAATGCCTTTCATGTTTTATGGTAGGAGTTGGGGATAGTGGCGAAAGAAAGACCAGTTGCGATCAAGAGTTACTTATCACTATTGAAGAATATGAAAGCATTCTTAAAGAAAAATATGATAGAGATGTTACCGAATGGAAAACAAAATCAGAAATATGGAATACCTGCAAAAGTACAATTCTTAAAGATAATAAAAAGTATCCGGGGCAGCAGGCGAAACAAGTAGCCATTAGAGCACTCGGTGAAGAACCAAAACCACCTCTAATACCTATATTAATTTTTGCAGAACCTACTTATGAAGGGCTATGTAAGCTCTTAAAAAATGGTTATCCCAGCATCGGTATCTTTTCTTCAGAAGGCGGACAGTTTATTAGCGGACATGCCATGAATGAAGAAAATAAGATTAAAACTGCTGCAGGGCTCTCAAGCTTATGGGACAGACAAAGCGCCAAAAGAATACGGAGCAGTGAAGATATTACTATATTATCTAATAAAAGAGTAAACCTAAATTTAATGGTACAGCCTTTAATTGCTACTAAACTATTATCAGATAACGTTTTAAAGGACCAAGGTTTCTTATCTAGAATTTTATTTACCTATCCGAAATCTACTGCAGGTACTAGATTTAACAAGATTCCTAAAACTACGAGTATCGAAGCTATAACCAATTTTAGGAATAGAATAAAAAGCATATTAACAACACCTTTACCTATCAAATCAGGAACAATGAATGAACTTGAACCCGAGGTAATGAAATTAAGCGAAGATGCAAAAAGATTATTTTTCTCTTTCTCTGATCATATTGAGAGCTTAATAGCTCCTGACAAAGAACTAGAAAATATTAAAGGCTTTGCAAACAAGCTACCCGAGCATGCAGTTAGGATTGCCTGCACAATAGCAGCCTTTGAAAATATCGACACCTTGGAACTGAGCTATGAATATTTAAAAGTAGGTATAGAAATAGCTACTTATTATGCTCAAGAACTCTTAAGGTTGTTTGAGGAAGGTGTAACCGATCCAATGATAATATTAGCAGAAAAATTATTAGATTGGATAAGCAATAAATGGGCTGAGGAGTATATTTCACTTCCTGATATTTGTCAGCATGGTCCAAATTGCATTAGAGAAAAAGCATCGGCTGAGAAAATTATAAAAAAACTTGAAGATTATGGATGGTTACAGAAGATAGATGGCCCCATGGTTATTAAAAATACAAAAAGAAAACATGCTTGGAAAATTATTAAAGGATAATAATTATGGTAAATTTTCCTAAGTTTGATTTTGTTAAATTTGAGAATGAAATATTTAAAAAAAATAATGTATTCGCTACTTTAGCAAATTTAGCATCTTTAGCAGTACCATCTTTAGAAACTAATAAAAATTCATATAGCCTTACCGAAGAGGAAGTAATGAAATTTGAGGAAAGAGCTGCAATAATGGAATATGATGGTGGTCTTAGCCGAAAAAAAGCAGAAGAAGAGGCCTTAAATGATATTATATTGATGAGAGATAATAAGTTTGATAACAATTAATTTTTAGTTAACGGAGAGAAAATTGCGTAAATCAAATAATCCAAAAGGCAGACCACGTAGTAGAACTGTTTTAAACCAAGAGATCAAAAGAAAAATAATGTATTTAGCTTCTTTAAGTTGTACCAAAGAAGATATACGTCATTACTTAAGATTATCTAATGACGCTTTCTATGGTATTTTATTAAAAGAAGTTGAAGTAAGTTCCATTATTGAACAAGGTTATGCTATTAGAAACTACAGACTTAGAGTAAAACAGATGGAAGTAGCAATGAGTGGCGATGCAAAGATGCTTATCCATCTTGGTAAAGTTTATCTTGGACAGATTTATAATAAACAACCAACTTATAAGGAGCACTCTACTAAGAGTAATACAATTGATAAGACCCATCTAAAGGAGATAGCAAAAAATATTTTAGAAGAAATGTAAATATAGCAAATATAATTAGTAAGGTATATTAGGAAATGTTTTTTCTTGTAACAACGTCACTGTATTTATTTACTTTATTCGATTTGTATGAATTTTTTATAAATCTGGCTATTTATAATTTTATTATTTTAGCAAATTGGAACTTTCCCGTTTCTATTTTAAAGAAATATTTTACCAATAGCGATTTGAAATATAAACATACTGTTGTATATAATAATGTATATGTCAGCAACTATCCCACCTCTTAAGTAATGTGCTATGTTAAAGGTAACATTTATTTAATAAATACTACCTACTCAGATATCACGAATGATAATTAATCAATTATACAGACTTGTTATCTAAATCAGTTAATTTATAACCTAACTTTTAATTCAAAAAGAAGCCCCCTTATATATTAACCATTTAAGAAGCTCTATATTTCCATTATAGGCTGCTTTATTAAGCACGCTATTTCCTTCTTTATTGGTCAGATTAATCTCGGCTCCTTGCTCAACTAGCCATTGACAAAGCTCTAGATTACCATTATAGGCTGCATAATGTAAAGCACTGCTCCCTTCTATATCAATTTTATCTATTTCTGCTCCTTTTTCTCTCATAAATTTGCATAATTCTAAGTTTCCATTGTAGGCTGCATAATGAAAAGGTGTATTATTATTTTTATTAGAGAGATTTATTTCAACCCCATTATCAATCAACCAGCAACATAAATCAAAATTGCCACTATAAGCTGCAAAATGAAGAATTGTATTGCCATCTGCATTAGCTATGTTAACGTCACAACCCTTGCCTTTTAGCCACTGACAAAGCTCTAAATTGCCACTATAAGCTGCACAATGGAAAACAGTATTACCTTCTGTATTTTTTGCATGAATATCAGCTCTATTTTCAGTTAGCCACATGGTAAGTTCAATATTTCCTCGAGAAGCGGCTATATGAAGGGCGGTATCAGCATATCTATTTTTTTCATTTATATCAAATGACTTACTGATTTCCATTAACCATTTACAAAGGCTTAAATTACCACTAAAAATGGCTTTATGTAATATACTATTTTTATCTTTATCCCTGATATTAATATCAGCATTATTCTCGATTAATAGCTTGCAAATCACTAAATTACCATTTCCAGCCGCCTTATGTAAAGGAGTGTTGCCCCCCTTACTAACAGCATTAACATTTGCCCCATGTTCTACTAACCACTTACAAAATTCCAAGTTACCATTATGAGTGGCTCTATGTAATACGGTGTAGTTATAGCTATTTTGACTATCTATTTCTAAATCTCTTTCAATAAGCCATTTGCAAATTTCAAAATGATCATTATAGGCTGCTTTATGCAGGATAGTATTACCATCTTTATCGCGTGCATGTATATCAGCCCCATTTTCCAATAGCCATTGGCACAGCTTAAAATTTCCCTTATAAGCGGCTGCGTGCAATAAACTATTTCCTGCTTGCGCTATGGCACATACATTGACTTTATTACTAATTAACCATTTGCAAAGATTTTTATTAGCTTTATATGAAAGTTCTCTGAGATATTTATAATCTTGATTAATTAAATCATTATTAGCATTTTTTTCAGCTAAACTTAGAGGTAATTCTAGTCTACCAACATATAAAGTTTTATGGTCTGTCGGTAGGGAATACCTATCAATTATATTAGGATTAATACCATTATTAATTAGAGCTTTAACAATGTCATCTTTTCCCTGCTGAAGGGCTAAATGCGTTAAAAAGCTTTTCTTATCATAATAATATGCGGTAACTTGAGATTGATGCTCTGTTATTAAGTTTTTAAATAATTCACTATCATTGCCAAATTCTATATTTTGATAAAGTTGAAATAATTCAAGCAAAACATCTTCATTTTTATTTTCCATCTTACTACCAATAACTAAACCGTATGTTCTAATAATTCAAGCTTCTCAGCATTCGTATTAGAACTAAGGTTATACCAATTGTTCAGTTCACTAACTAGCACTTCTTCTTGATTCAAAAGATTATTATGATGAGCATTGTTAACTTTAATTACTTTAATGTGAGATTGATTTAAAACAATTTTATCAATATTATTGTAATCAAGAGTTAATGAATATCTGTAAATATCCTCAAATGGCGGCCTATTAATTATAGAATCTTTAAGCATTGCTTTAAACAACAGGACTTTTGTTTTCTTCAATACAGAAAAGTTTTCCTGTTTTCCAAGTTTATTTTCTACAGTAATATTAGAAATCATTCTCTCTATATATGAAGGTTCAAAGCCTTGGCGGGTGTAATATTTTCTATAATCATCTTTGATTATCTCATCATCAATATCTTTACTTAATTCAATCAAATTATTATCTATGAGCATAGTATTTAATAAGCACACATTAATCTCTTTGACTGGATGACGCTTCTCTAAAAGACGAGCAATCTCTAAAGCAATTTTACCACCTAAAGACCATCCTAATAAAAAATATTTTTCTTGAGTTTCTGTTAGGATTTTATCCATTTCTGATAAATAATACTCAGCTAGTAAGTTTAAATCTCTTATCTTTTGTTCATGATATAAATTGTATGAATCAATACCATAACAACTAAAATGACTTGATAACCTTTTAGCAAGAGAGCTATAAACCTCACAACCTGATTTACCAGGATGTACCATAAACATTTTTTGCTTATTTGGAGCATTATTTAATAGAATAATGCTTTGATAATTATATTGCATTTTATTTATTTTAGGAACTAAAGCTGCAATACATCTATCTATAAATATATCTGCTATCTTTACATAAAAATTGTATAATTTATTTACCTTGGTTACTAGCTTTATCGCCATGATACTATTACCACCCAGTTTAAAGAAATCATCATGGATACTTATTTTCTCTGGTTCTATGCCAAGTACTTCACCCCAGATAGCGCATAACTCTTTCTCTAGTTCATTACGTGGCGCTACATAATTATCTTGTTTGCTTAATATTGGCTCTGGTAATGCTTTCCTATCTATTTTACCATTTATCGTTAGTGGCATTTTATCTAAAGCAATCAGTATAGCTGGCACCATATATTCAGGTAATTTATCTGCCAGATACTTTCTTAAGTGTTCTTCATCTATATCTTCTTCAGCTACATAATAACCTACCAGATATTTGCTACCCTGAGCTTCACCATTACTCTCTGTAGGTTCCTTTACAATAATAACACTCTGCTTTATTCCAGGATAGCTAGTTAGGCCAGCTTCTATTTCTCCCAGTTCAATCCGATATCCTCTGATTTTTACCTGGAAATCATTACGGCCAATATATTCTAAATTGCTATCAGGTAACCATCTTACTAGGTCTCCTGTTTTATAGAGTCTAGCATTCTTACCAGCCCTCTTTTCTTCCTCTGATTGGAACGGATTAGCTATAAATCTTTCTTTTGTCAGATCAGCTCTGTTTAAATAACCTCTAGCAACACCCGCTCCTCCTATATATAATTCCCCAATAGCTCCTATCGGTAATGGTTGTAAGTTACTATCTAATACATAGGCTTTATAATTATAATATGGCTTACCAATATCAAGATTACCTTCAGGATATACTTCCTTAATACATGCTCCAACTGTGGTTTCAGTAGGACCGTACTCATCATATAATTTTAACTCACTAAGATTTTTATTGTTCTCTACTATATCGTCTAACCTCTGTAGTAGATTATTATTTATTTTCTCGCCTCCTAAAATAATCTTATTTACCGAAGTAGAAGCTAAATCATCTATCAGAAGTTCAAAGTAGCTTGGTACTAACTTAACAACATTGACGTTATTCTTGATTAAATGCTGCTTATAACAATCCAAATCTTGCAGCTGTCCAGAATAAATCGCAACTTCTGCACCAATGCAAAGGGCAGCTATAGTAGTAGTAACAGTTAAATCAAAACCGATATTAGTTGAAAAATCCACTCTATCATTACAAGCAATTAATCCATGTTCTTTTACATTATTAATATAATTTACTAAGCTTTGATGCTCGATCATTACGCCTTTAGGCGTGCCTGTAGTTCCAGAAGTATATATAATATAAGCTAAATCATTAAAATTGGTATTGGTAATGGAATTAAGAATTAAAGAGGAAGGACTTTTATCCACTCCTAAATCTCTAATTATTTGTGTACTAATTAAGCTAATATCTAAATTTTGAATGTTACCTTTATTTTCTTCATTTGTTAAAATGAATTTAGCTTTACTATCATTAATTACAAACTGAATTCTTTCGGTAGAATAGGTGGGATCTAGAGGAATATAAGCACCTCCGGTTTTTAATATACCCAATATACTTATTATCATTTCTATTGAACGTTCAAGCACTAATACTACAAGCGTTCCTCTATCAACTCCTATGTTCCTTAAATAATTAGCCAATTGATTAGAACGCTCATTAAGTTCTTTATAGGTTATAGAAATATCACCATATCTAACCGCTATATTATTAGGATACTCTTGTGCTACCCTTGCAAATAACTCAGGTACAACTAACTCTTGCTCAAACTCTTTATCTGTTGCATTCCACTTACTGATTAACTCATTATATTGTGCTTCAGGTAAGCATCTTAGCTGGGAAGCAGGCTTGTTATAATTTTGTATTAGCTGCTGTAAAATATTCTCAGTAAGTAAAAACAGTTTATTTATGGTATTATCACTAAATAATTCCCCTGCATATCTAAATAAGAATTTAATTTGATCTCCATCCTCATAAGCGGTTACACCTAGCGGATAATCTAGTTTCTCTATTACCTCTTTAAACTCTATATTCAATTTTCCTGGTATTTCTATAGTTTGAGCAGGATAATTTTCATATACAAATAAAGTGTCAAATAATCTTTCACCGCGATGCTGTAGATCAGCTAAGTTAACGTTACTTCTAATGCTAAGCTCATTAATATCTTCCTGAAGACCTTTTAAGATCTCGATAATGCTTTTATTATTTGAAGCTTGATGGTCTAAAATTAATGGTAGAGTATTGATAAATAACCCCACCGAACTTTCAATATTATCTACAGGTAAATTTCTACCTGAGACTGTAGTTCCTACTATAGTTTGGGTACTATTACCATATATGCTTAATACTTTATGCCATGCATATTGTAAAATAACATTTATAGTTACCCCTTCCTTATAAGTAAGCTCTTTTAAAGTATGATATAAGTTATCTTTAATTATTAAAGTTTGCTCTTTATGATTAATAATGCGTTTATAGGTTGTTACATTTATACTTCTGAATTCTTTGTTATCAATTAATAAACTACTCAAATCAGGTTTATTCTCAATTTGAGAAATATAACTTTTCCAATAATTATGATTACTAAACTTATTTTCTTGTAAGTACTTCTGGACGTCTTGATAACTTTTATCAACGTATAAGGAAATTTTCCTTCCTTCGTTAAGATTAATATAAGTGCCATGTATATATGATACTAAGACTGCAGTACTCCATCCATCTAATATTGCATGATGAGAACTAAATAAGCATGTATAAAGATTTGCCTTTTGTTTAATTATATAAATTCTAAATAAACATCCTTTATCCAGCGAATAAGGCTCTTTTCTATCTTTTGCTTGGATATTTTTTATTGCTTCTTCACAGGTATGCTGGTCTTCTTGGCTTAAATCTATATACCTCCAATCCAAGCTGCCTTCTTTATCTATTATTTGGACTAATTCATCCTGCCAAGCTAATCTCAATCTTAATGCGCCAAATTTTTTTTGAGCATATTCCCAGGCTAATTTCAGTTTTTTAATATCTATTGAATCATAATAATCCCATATTAGTTGTACTAAATAAGCATCATCAATCTCTCCTTGATTTAGTGCATGATAAATAAAACCTTGTTGCAAACTGTTGGCTAAATATACAGCTTCAATCTCTTTTTCTTGTTGAAGTATATCTAAATATTCTTGGCTAATAATATTATCTATATCACTTCTTGTTAAAAAACTTTTTGTCTGAATAGAGGTATAATCTATAATATATTTAAGTTTCTCTTGTAGAGTGATTGCTAGATTGTTCGTAGTATCATTATCAAGTTTAGTACCTATCTTAAATTTAAGAGCACCGTTTATAACCAAACAATTAATATTAATTATATTAAATATATGATTTTCTTGGTCTACCTGTATTCCACTTTCTTCTTCAGTAATGTTCCAGAAATTATTTTTAGAGACAGTTAAAGCAGCAGCATCTAGCTGTCCCAAATAATTAAAGACAATCTTAGGGAGAATATTAGGTTGATAACCTTTAAAAGCTCCATAACCTATCCCTTTATTTGGTATTTCCCTTAATGACTCTTTCACTGCCTTAATACTACTACCTATATCATTTTGTACCTCCAATCGCACAGGATACATACTTGTAAACCAGCCAACAGTCCTGCTTATATCAAGCTTATTATCGTTATTCTCTCTTCCATGTCCTTCAAGTAATATATGGTTAATTTTATTTCCTAATAATTCACTTAAGGTGAATCCTAGGGCAGTTAGCAAAATATCATTTACTTGAGTATTATAGGCATTATTACTTTCTCGTAGTAACTTCTTAGTATACTCTTCACTTAATCCTAGCTCAACATAATTACACTCAGTGTTGTTGTTCACTAATTGTTCTAAGGCTTTATTATCATGATCTACAGTTATCTTCGCCCAATAGTTTGCTTCCTCTGAATGCTGATGAGCATATTCTTTGATAGCATTAGCCCACTGTCTATAGCTGCTACTCTTAGCTCCTAATTCTTCTTCATTGTATAGACGATTTAGATCTTCAGTTATTATTCTCCAACTTACCGTATCTATTATTAAATGATGTAATGCAAACCATAACCTTGCACTACCATCTTTATAACAATAAATATAGCCAACGCTATATAATGGACCTTTCTCGATATCAAAGTTACTTTGCCAGCTAGTTAATATCTGTTGTAATTGGAGCCTAAACTCTTCTGTGCCCTCTTGAACACTCAGTTTACTTAGATCAAGAATATTTAAGCTTTCAGCTTGAACATTACTATCGTAATATTGTTCATAGTTACCATCGGCTAATTTCCTATATCTTAACCTAAAAGCATCATGATGTGTAATCAGTTTTTCTAATGAATTTTTAAGTCTCTCTATATCTAACGTTGGTATTTTTACTATAAAAGCTTGGTTCCAATGGTTAGGCTTCTCAAATTTATTGGCAAAAAACCATTCTTGTATAGGTAATAATGGTACCTCGCCTTCAAGTACCCCATGCTCAATATTTAACTCTGTTTCTTCATCTGAAGATTTACTTAAAACGTTATCGTAAAGTCTTTCTATAGATTTGAAGTTAAAGATATCTTTTACAGTAATGTTTAATCCTAGCTTACGTCTGATTCTGCTTACTAGCTGGATACTAATGATACTATCCCCACCTAATCTAAAGAAATCATCTTGGATGCTTATTTTATCTGGTTCTATTCCAAGTACTTCACCCCAGATAGCGCATAACTCTTTCTCTAGTTCATTACGTGGCGCTACATAATTATCTTGTTTGCTTAATATTGGCTCTGGTAATGCTTTCCTATCTATCTTACCATTTATCGTTAGTGGCATTTTATCTAAAGCAATCAGTATAGCTGGCACCATATATTCAGGTAATTTAGCTGCTAGATACTTTCTTAAGTGTTCTTCATCTATATCTTCTTCAGCTACATAATAACCTACCAGATATTTGCTACCCTGAGCTTCACCATTACTCTCTGTAGGTTCCTTTACAATAATAACACTCTGCTTTATTCCAGGATAGCTAGTTAGGCCAGCTTCTATTTCTCCCAGTTCAATCCGATATCCTCTGATTTTTACCTGGAAATCATTACGGCCAATATATTCTAAATTGCTATCAGGTAACCATCTTACTAGGTCTCCTGTTTTATAGAGTCTAGCATTCTTACCAGCCCTCTTTTCTTCCTCTGATTGGAACGGATTAGCTATAAATCTTTCTTTTGTCAGATCAGCTCTGTTTAAATAACCTCTAGCAACACCCGCTCCTCCTATATATAATTCCCCAATAGCTCCTATCGGTAATGGTTGTAAGTTACTATCTAATACATAGGCTTTATAATTATAATATGGCTTACCAATATCAAGATTACCTTCAGGATATACTTCCTTAATACATGCTCCAACTGTGGTTTCAGTAGGACCGTACTCATCATATAATTTTAACTCACTAAGATTTTTATTGTTCTCTACTATATCGTCTAACCTCTGTAGTAGATTATTATTTATTTTCTCGCCTCCTAAAATAATCTTATTTACCGAAGTAGAAGCTAAATCATCTATCAGAAGTTCAAAGTAGCTTGGTACTAACTTAACAACATTGACGTTATTCTTGATTAAATGCTGCTTATAACAATCCAAATCTTGCAGCTGTCCAGAATAAATCGCAACTTCTGCACCAATGCAAAGGGCAGCTATAGTAGTAGTAACAGTTAAATCAAAACCGATATTAGTTGAAAAATCCACTCTATCATTACAAGCAATTAATCCATGTTCTTTTACATTATTAATATAATTTACTAAGCTTTGATGCTCGATCATTACGCCTTTAGGCGTGCCTGTAGTTCCAGAAGTATATATAATATAAGCTAAATCATTAAAATTGGTATTGGTAATGGAATTAAGAATTAAAGAGGAAGGACTTTTATCCACTCCTAAATCTCTAATTATTTGTGTACTAATTAAGCTAATATCTAAATTTTGAATGTTACCTTTATTTTCTTCATTTGTTAAAATGAATTTAGCTTTACTATCATTAATTACAAACTGAATTCTTTCGGTAGAATAGGTGGGATCTAGAGGAATATAAGCACCTCCGGTTTTTAATATACCCAATATACTTATTATCATTTCTATTGAACGTTCAAGCACTAATACTACAAGCGTTCCTCTATCAACTCCTATGTTCCTTAAATAATTAGCCAATTGATTAGAACGCTCATTAAGTTCTTTATAGGTTATAGAAATATCACCATATCTAACCGCTATATTATTAGGATACTCTTGTGCTACCTTTGCAAATAACTCAGGTACAACTAACTCTTGCTCAAACTCTTTATCTGTTGCATTCCACTTACTGATTAACTCATTATATTGTGCTTCAGGTAAGCATCTTAGCTGGGAAGCAGGCTTGTTATAACTTTGTATTAGCTGCTGTAAAATATTCTCAGTAAGTAAAAACAGTTTATTTATGGTATTATCACTAAATAATTCCCCTGCATATCTAAGAATAAATTTTATTTGTTTGCTGTCTTCGTAAGCAGTTACGCTTATAGGATAATCTATCTTATCCGTCATCCCTTCTATCTCTATCTTGAGCTTCGCATTTAATTCATTATTGTGCGAAGGAAAGTTTTCATACACAAACAGAGTATCAAATAATCTTTCTCCATGATGCTGTAAATCAGCTAAGTTAACGTTACTTCTAATGTTAAGCTCATTAATATCCTCTTGTAGTCCTTTTAAAATCTCGATAATGCTTTTATCATTTGAGGCTTGATGGTCTAAAATTAATGGCAGAGTATTGATAAATAGACCTACCGAACTTTCAATATTATCAATAGGTAGATTTCTACCTGAGATTGTAGTTCCTACTATACTCTGATTGCTATTACCATATATGCTTAATATCTTATGCCATACATATTGTAAAATAACATTTATAGTCACCCCTTCCCTATATGAAAGATTTTTTAGGTTATTATATAATGCACCCTTAATTTCTAAAGTCTTCTCGGTAAATTGTGTTATATATCTATATTCACTTAGCTTAATATTTCTATATTTAGAATTTTCAATTAATAAACTACTCAAATCAGGTTTATTCTCAATTTGAGAAATATAATTTTTCCAATAATTATGATTACTAAACTTATTTTCTTGTAAGTATTTTTGGACTTCTTGATAGCTTTTATCAATATATAAAACTACTTTTTCACCTATTAGAAGTTTTGTATAAACCTCATGAACATACCCTAGTATTATAGGATAACTCCATCCATCTAATATTGCATGATGAAAACTTAATAAACATGTATAAAGATTTGTTCTTTGTTTAATTATATAGATTCTAAATAAGCATCCTTTATCCAGCAAATAAGGTTCTTTTCTATCTTTTGCTTGGATATTTTTTACTGCTTCTTCACGGCCATGCTGATCTTCTTGGCTTAAATCTATATATCTCCAATCCAAGCTGCCTTCTTTATCTATTATTTGGACTAATTCATCCTGCCAAGCTAATCTTAAACGTAAAGCTTCGAATCTATTTTGAGCATATTTCCAGGCTGATTTCAGTTCATCTACTTTTATTGAGGTATGATAATGAAACAATAATTGCACTAAATAGGCATCATCAATCTCTCCTTGATTTAGAGCATGATAGATAAAACCTTGTTGCAGACTATTTGCTAAATATACCGCTTCAATCTCTTTTTCTTGCTGAAGGTTATCTAAATATTCTTGGCTAATAATGTTATTTACGTCGCTTGAGGTAAGATAATGTCTGCTTTGGTTTATAGTATAGCTTATCACCCCTTCTAGATTAGATTTAAATTTCTGAGCAATTTCAAGGGTGGTTGCAGAGTCAAGTTTACTAACAACCTCAAACTTTAATTTTTCATTAGTAACTGAGCCATTGATATTAATTATATTATTATCATGATTATTTTGATTAATAGCTAAGCCACCACTTTCACTCAATATACTCCACGCACTATTCCTATTTTCTAAATCCAGCTGTCCCAAATAATTAAAGGCAATTTTAGGAAGGATATCAGGTTTGTAACCCAGAAGTGCTCCATAGCCTATGCCTTTATTTGGTATTTGCCTTAATGACTCTTTTACTGCTTTGATGGTGTTACCTATATCCTCTTGTACCTCTAAGCGTACAGGATACATACTTGTAAACCAGCCAACAGTCCTGCTTATATCAAGCTTATTATCGTTATTCTCTCTTCCATGTCCTTCAAGTAATATATGGTTAATTTTATTTCCCAATAATTCACTTAAGGTGAGTCCTAAGGCAGTTAACAAAATATCGTTTACCTGAGTATTATAGGTATAATTACTTTCTCGTAATAACTTCTTAGTATAGTTCTCACTTAGTTCCAACGCAGCATAACTGCGATAACCATCTTTAACTAATCGCTCGAGAATGGAGCTATTGTAATCCGAGGTAATATTATTCCAATAAGTTGTTTCTTCTTTATGTTGGTTAGCATATTCTTTGATAGCGTTAGCCCATTGCCTATAGCTGCTACTTTTAGCTCCTAATTCTTCTTCATTATATAAACGTTTTAGATCTTCAGTTATAATTCTCCAGCTTACCGTATCTATTATTAAATGATGTAGCGCAAACCATAACCTTGCACTACCATCTTTATAACCATGTATATAGCCGATGCTATATAATGGTCCTTTCTCGATATCAAAATTGCTTTGCCAATCGGTTAATATCTGTTGTAATTGAATATTAAACTCTTCTGTACTTTCTTGAGTATTAAGTTGACTTATATCAAGGGTCATTAAGCTTTCAGCTTGAGCTTTACTGGCGTAATATTGTTCATAGTTACCATCGCCTAATTTCCTATATCTTAACCTAAAAGCATCGTGGTGCTCGATTAGCTTCTCTAATGAGGTTTTTAATTTTTCTATATCTAGATCAGGTACTTTTACTATGAAAGCTTGGTTCCAATGGTTAAATTTCTCAAATTTATTAGCAAAGAACCATTCTTGTATAGGTAATAGGGGCACAGTGCCATCAAGAATGCCGTGTTCACTATTTAGTGTCACCTCTTCACTAACAGTTTTACTTAAAACATTATCATAAAGCTTTTCTATGGATTTGAAGTTAAAAATGTCTTTTACGCTAACACTTAATCCTAACCTGCGTCTGATTCTGCTTACTAGCTGGATACTAATGATACTATCCCCACCTAATCTAAAGAAATCATCTTGGATGCTTATTTTATCTGGTTCTATTCCAAGTACTTCACCCCAGATAGCGCATAACTCTTTCTCTAGTTCATTACGTGGCGCTACATAATTATCTTGTTTGCTTAATATTGGCTCTGGTAATGCTTTCCTATCTATCTTACCATTTATCGTTAGTGGCATTTTATCTAAAGCAATCAGTATAGCTGGCACCATATATTCAGGTAATTTAGCTGCTAGATACTTTCTTAAGTGTTCTTCATCTATATCTTCTTCAGCTACATAATAACCTACCAGATATTTGCTACCCTGAGCTTCACCATTACTCTCTGTAGGTTCCTTTACAATAACAACACTCTGCTTTATTCCAGGATAGCTAGTTAGGCCAGCTTCTATTTCTCCCAGTTCAATTCGATATCCTCTGATCTTCACTTGGAAGTCATTACGCCCTATATATTCTAAATTGCCATCAGGTAACCATCTTACTAGGTCTCCTGTTTTATAGAGTCTAGCATTCTTACCAGCCCTCTTTTCTTCGTCTGATTGGAATGGGTTAGTTACGAATCTTTCTGCGGTAAGGTCATGCCTGTTTAGATAACCTCTAGCAACCCCAGCTCCTCCTATATATAACTCCCCAATAGCTCCTATCGGTAATGGCTGTAAGTTATTGTCTAATACATAAGCGGTTAGATCTGGGATTACATGTCCGATATTATTGTTATACTCTAACTCGTCTTTTTCTATTAGCTTATATGTTACATGGACTGTAGTTTCTGTTATGCCATACATGTTAATAAGTCTGGGCTTTACGTAACCATATTTAATAAACCAGCTTTTTAACTGGGATAATTTTAAAGCCTCACCACCAAATATTATATATTTTAGACATTCTAACTGATCATTAGCTTTCTTGTTTGCTGCAATATCGGAAAATTGATAAAAAGCGCTAGGTGTCAGATTAAGTACTGTAACTTTTTCTTTTTTGCATAATTCATAGAATAGTTCAAAATCACGAGTTTCATCATAAGAAGGTATAACTAGTTTCCCTCCATATATTAAAGCTCCCCACATTTCCCATACACTAAAGTCAAATACGAAGGAATGAAACAAAGTCCATACCTCTTTATCATTAAATCCATACCATTTATCAGTGGCAGTAAATAACCTTAAGACATTACTATGAGTTTGTAATACACCTTTAGGTTTACCGGTGGTACCTGAGGTATAAATAACATAAGCGAGGTTATTACTAGGAATATCTACAAGTGGAAAACTCTTATCTTGGATAGATATTTTTTCTCTAATTTCTTCATTATCAATGAGTATAACCTGATTGCTCGAATTAAAGGGAAATTTATCTTGAAACTTTTCATTAGTAATGATTATAGAAGCTTTAGTATCATGTATGATATATTCTATCCTATCTTTAGGGTATGTTGGATCAATAGGGACATAGGCTCCGCCAGCCTTAAGGATTGCAAGTATTGAAATTAAAATTTGTTCGTTTCTATCAAGACATAATATTAAAAGTTCTTCGGCTTTAATTCTATAACTATTGATTAAATAATGGGCTAATTGATTTGAAATCTGATCGAGTTCTTTATAAGTAAAATTTTTTCCTTGGAAAGTTATAGCTATATTATTAGGTGTTTTCTCTACTTGAGACTTAAATAATTCATGAATTGTTTTATTAGAAGTAAAATTGAGTTGATTAGAATTCCACTCACATACAATTTTTTTAAATTGATGTTCATTTAGATAAGAAATATCACTTACTTTCAAAGCTGATTGATCTTGAGTCCCAATGCTTAGTTGAGCAAATTGCTTTAATATTTGTATATATGCTTCAATGTAATTCCTTATTGTTGATTCATTGAATAGTGAGGTAGCGTAATTAAAGCATCCTTTTAAGCACGATTGACTATCATCTATATAAACACTAAGGTCAAATTTAGCTTTATTAGTAATAATATTGTTAAAATTACATACTTCAATTTTAGAATTATCTGCAAGGCATGAATAATCTTCATTGCTGAAACTTTGAACAGAGAATAAAACCTGAAATATAGGATGCCTACTAGGATCTTTAGTTTGACATAACTCCTCTACTATTCGTTCAAACGGTAACTCATGATTGATTTGAGCTTCTATAACTTCTTTTGCAGTTAACTGAATAAATTCTTCTATAGTAAGATTATTGTTTATTTTGATTCTAATAACTAGAGAATTAATAAAAAATCCAATTAGATTTTGAATTTGTTTATTATCCCTATTAGCAATCGGCGTACCTACAACCAAATCATCCTGATTACTATATACTCTCAACATTAAGTAATAAGCACTTAACAAAACACTAAATAGGCTTACACCTAACTTTCTGGCTAACTGACGAAGAGAAGTAGAGGTAGCTTCATCTAACTCAAAATCAATATCTCTACCATTATAATCTATTTCTAACGGCCTTGGTGCATCTGTAGGTAAGTTGAGATTCTCATAATCTTTTAACTTATTTTTCCAATAAATAACAAAATCTCTAACTTTTTCCTTGTTTAAATAGCTCCTTTGCCATAGGGAATAATCATTATATTGAATAGAAAGTGGTGGTAAAGATAGATCTACTTCTAGTCCTTGCAGTGCTAATAAATAGTAATTATAAAACACTTGTAATTCTTTTAAAAAAATTTCCTTGGACCAACCATCAAAAGCTATGTGATGGACTAATATACATAAATAATTCTCAGCATTATCACTATATGAGTTATCAGTTTGATCCTTTAATATATTGTAAACGCCTATTTTAATTGGATATTCACAGCTTAAATCAAATATATGATTTGCTAAATTGGCAATTTCTTGCTCTAAATCATTTTTATGATAAAAAACCTCTTTAGTAACTTGCAAAGAAATCTGTACATCATCCTGAACTAATTGTTGAGCATTACCCTGGTCATTTTCTTTAATAATTGTTCTAAGGACTTCATGCCTATTAACTATTCCTCTAATAGCCTTTTCTAATACTTCAATATTAACATTATTACTTAAACGGCAAATGATAGGTATATTATAAGCATTCGTGCCACCTTCATACCTGTCAACAAACCATAGTCTTTCTTGGCTGAAAGATAATACGTTACTTTCCTCAGTGAATTTATAAATCAGGGTATATGAATTTAATATATTATTATTTAAGGAAAGAAGTTTATATAATTTATTATTATATTCTTTAGTAAAAGTTATTACTTTTAACTTTGATTCCGAAGAAACTGATTTTTTAATCAGCACTTCAACCTCATTATTAACTAATTTAAATATAGCTCCACATGCAATGAAACTATAGAGGTTACTTATAAATTCTATATCACACATCCAATACCTCGTATTCATCCTCAACTGATAATTGTTCAATAAGAGGAGTTATAACTTTGTTTGTTAACTTCTCGATATTTTTATAAATGAATATATTAAGGACTTTTATATTAATATTGAGTCTGCTATTTAATAAGTTAGTTAGTTTCATCGCCAGGATACTATTACCCCCCAGTTTAAAGAAATCATCTTGGATGCTTATTTTGTCTGGTCCTATGCCTAGCACTTCACTCCAGATGGCGCATAACTCTTTCTCTAGTTCATTACGTGGCGCTACATAATTATCTTGTTTGCTTAATATTAGCTCTGGTAATACCTTTCTATCTATCTTACCATTTACCGTAAGTGGCATATATTCTAAAGCAACAACTATAGTCGGCACCATATATTCAGGTAATTTATCTTCTAGATATTTCCTTAACTGTTCTTCATCTATCTCTTCTTCAGCTACATAATAGCCTACCAGATATTTGCTACCCTGAGCTTCACCATTATTCTCTGTAGATTCCTTTACAATAACAACACTTTGCTTTATTCCAGGATAACTAGTTAGAACAGCTTCTATCTCTCCAAGTTCAATACGATAACCTCTGATTTTTACCTGAAAGTCATTACGCCCAATATATTCTAAGCTACCATCAGGTAACCATCTCACTAGATCTCCTGTTTTATAGAGTCTATCATTCTTACCTAGTTTCTTTTCTTCCTCTGATTGGAATGGATTCGCTATAAACCTCTCTTGTGTTAGATCAGGTCGATTTAAATATCCCCTAGCAACACCCGCTCCTCCTATATATAACTCCCCAATAGCTCCTATCGGTAATGGTTGTAAGTTACTATCTAATACATAGGCTTTAACATTATTGATTGGTTTTCCTATATTAGATACATTATTGCCATTAGATTTGTTAAATGTTGAACATACAGTAACTTCACTTGGCCCATAAGCATTAATAACTTTTACATTATGCTCTAAATAGCTTTTAACTATATTTTTATCACTTTTATCACCTGCTAAAATCAATGTACTTAAAGATAAAATATTTTTATTGTCTAATAAAGCAGGTGGTATAGTGGCGATATTAATTGAGTTATCTTTTATATATTTGCTTAATAAAATTAAGTCGTATCTTATCTCATTGCTAATAATATGTAAGGTATGGCCGTTCAATAAAGAAGAGAAAATTTCCTCTATGTGAGCATCAAACACGTAATTGGAAAACCATAAACAATTTTGAGGAGAAACCGAATATAACAGCTTCATACCTGCAATTAAATTAATCACTCCTCTATGTTCTACCATTACACCTTTAGGTTTACCTGTAGTTCCAGAAGTATAAATTACATATGCAAGATCATTACTTGTGTTATAAGTTATTGGATTATGATTTAAAATTGTTTGTTCTGGCCTTATAATTTCTCCAATATCAATTATATTTACCTGGTATTTTTGGGCTTGCTCTTTAAATTTATCAGTGGTTAAAATGAACTTTGGTTGACTGTCCTCAATTATATCTCTTATCCTGTTTTCAGGATAACAAGGATCAACAGGTATATATGCGTCTCCTGCCTTAAGGATTGCAAGAATAGATATTATAATATTTTCATCTCGGTCCATTAATATTATTACCAAATCATTAGCTTTAATATGATAAACCTCAATGAGATGGTTTGCTAAAATATTGGCTTTTTCATTCAATTCCTTATAGGTTAATTTGGTATCTTTAAATACTATGGCCGTCCTTTCTGGGAATTGTTTTGCCTGTTCTTCAAATAACTGATTGATAGTAGCTTGAATAGGATACTCTTTGTTTGTTTGATTCCATTCATAAATAATTTGCTGATATCTTTTATCATTTAGATAATGAATTGAACTGAGTTTACTATCCTCAAATTGGTTAGGATTTTTACCAAGATTAGAGAATTGTTTTAGTATGGTAATATAAGTTTCAATATACTCTTTAAGGGTTGTTTCATTAAATAAGCTTAAAGAATAATTTATAGTACCAGTTAATTTTACCTTACTATCATCAATTAAGGTAGTGACGTCAAATTTAGCAAAATTATCAGTTTTATTCTTGCAAGCTAATAAAACATGATTATTTTCATCACTAATATAAAAATTCTGCACCCCAAACATTATTTGGAATATTGGGTGCCTGCTAGTATCTTTGGCTGTCTGCAATTCTTCTACTAGTTTTTCAAAAGGTAGATCTTGATGCAGCTGCAACTCTAATACTTCTTTATTTACATAATTAATAAACTCTTTGATAGACCATGCATCATCTACTTTCAGTCTTAATGGCAAGGTATTGACAAAAAACCCTATTAAATTAGCTACTTGATTATAATGTCTATTTGCTAACGGAGTTCCTATAATTAAATCATTTTGGTTACTATATACTTTAAGCATCAAGCAATAAGCACTTAATAGTAAAGTATATAGACTAACCTTTAACTCTTTAGCCAATTCTCTTAGATTGTTTGAGGTTATTTCATCTAATTCAAATTCTAAATCCTTTCCTTTGTAATCTATTAAAGCCGGTCTGGGTTTATCAGTAAGAAGATTTAATGATTCATACCCTATTAATTTATCTTTCCAATAACTTAGCTGTTTTTCTAGTGCTTTTCCAATTAAGAAATTTCTTTGCCATAGGGCAAAGTCCTTATATTGTACATTAAGCTCGGGTAGATTTAAGTTAGCTCTTATTCCTTTAGCAAGGTTTAAATAATATTGGTAAAATTCTAGAACTTCTTTAGTAAAAATATCTATTGACCAACCATCAAAAGCTATATGATGAATAATTATACTTAAATATACCTCATCATAATATTCCATGCCATTTTGTACAGCAACTTGATAAAAAGCTATCTTTATTGGGTACTCATTACTTAAATCAAATTTATAATTTAAATCCTTTTCTAATTCTTGATTTAAATTTTGTTTATTATTAAGATTTGTTTTTGTTATCTGAACATTATTATCACTATATTCCAATACTAATTGATAATAGTTTCCGTTATTATCTTTTCTAATTATTGTTCTAAGTATTTCATGTCTTCTAATGATACTTTTAATACTTTGCTCTAATAATTTTATATTAACGTCAGATGCTATTTTAAATACTAATGGAGCATTGTAAACGTTTGTTCCGCCCTCATATCTATCAATAAACCATAATCTTTCCTGACCAAATGATAATACTTGCTGCTCTATATTAACTACTTTTTTTTCTATTATATGTCCTTCCTCATTAGAGTTAACAATATAATTTGCTAGGCTTTCGGTCGTACTATTTTCAAATATAGAGGAAATACTTACTATCTTGCCAATCAACTCATTTATCCTATAAATTAGTTTAATTGCTAAAATGCTATTTCCTCCTAATTTGAAGAAATCATCATTAATTCCAACTTGATCTTCAGGTAGGTTTAGGACCTCACTCCAGATTCGGCATAACTCTTTCTCTATTTCATTTCTTGGAGCTATATAATCATTTTTATTAGTAAATATAGGATCAGGTAACGCTGCTTTATCTAATTTACCATTAATAGTTAGAGGTAAGCTTTCTATTTGTATAAATATAGCAGGAACCATATACTCAGGTAATTTGGCAAACAAAAATTGAGAGATTTTCTCTGCCTCTATTTTTTTTTCGGAAACATAATATGCAATTAAATATTTATTATATACTTCGCCATTATTTAAAATTTCTCTTAAAATAACTGCACTTTGTATAATGCCCGGATAATCTAATATTACTTTTTCAATTTCTTCTAGCTCAATTCGATAACCTCTAATCTTTACTTGAAAGTCCTTACGTCCGATATATTCTATGTTGCCATCAGGTAACCATCTCACTAGATCTCCTGTTTTATAGAGTCTAGCATTCTTACCAACTCTTTTTTCCTCCTCTGATTGAAATGGGTTAGCTATGAATCTTTCTGCGGTAAGATCAGGTCTGCTTAAATACCCCCTAGCAATACCAACTCCACCTATATATAATTCCCCAATAGCTCCTATTGGTAATATCTTTAAATTTTTATCAAGCACATAACATTTTGTGTTAGATATAGGTGTTCCTATAAAGATGTTGTTGCTATTTGGTTTTAATTTAAATTGAGTAGTACAAATTGAATTTTCAGTGGGGCCATATTCATTAATAATATCAAAGTTAGGAATTTTTACTTTATTTAATTTTTCCCCTGCAATTGTCAGATTTTTTAATTTTAGCTTTTCTACTTCTAAACAAAGAAATTCTTCTGCCAATTTGGTTGTAAGAAATAGATGAGTAATTTCATATCTATTACAATAATCATAGATTGTAATAAGCTCTTTTCTTATAGCTTCATTGGTTACAAATAAACATGCGCCTGAAACCAAAGCTGGGTAAAGCTCACCAGCAAATGAGTCAAAAACATAAGGTGCAGTTGATAACAACCTAGAATCATTATTTATCTTTCTATGATCACTAATTGCTAAAGTTGTATTTAATAATCCATTATGCTCAATCATTACACCTTTAGGCTTGCCTGTAGTTCCAGAGGTATATATGATATATGCCAGATCATTCGCTTTGGTTTTAAATGATGGCTCATTTACTGATTCTTTACTTATATAATCTATTTCCTCTTCAAGACATATTACTCTTGCAAAAGTCATTGGTAGTTTATCAATACTTGCTTCGTCAGTGATAATTATAGGAGCCTGGGTATCATTAATTACAAATTCGAGTCTCTCAGTAGAATAGCTAGGATCAAGGGGAATATAAGCACCTCCTACTTTTAAAACAGCTAAAATACTTATTATCATTTCTATTGAGCGCTCAAGCACTAATACTACTAGCGTTCCTCTATCAACTCCTATATTCCTTAAATAATTAGCCAACTGATTAGAACGCTCATTAAGTTCTTTATAGGTTATAGAAATATCATCATATCTCACCGCTATATTATTAGGATACTCTTGTGCTACCCTTGCAAATAACTCAGATACAACTAACTCTTGCTCAAATTCTTTATCCGTTGCATTCCACTTATCGATTATTTCTTTATATTGTTTAGATAATGCTAATTCATAATCTTCTATTTTCTTTGGATTATTATTATCACTTATTAAGTCATCTAATATTTGAATAAATAATCCTTTGTAGTTCTCAATAAAGTCTTTTAATAGGGTTTTATTTATTATATTGGCTTTAAATCTTATACGAAAATTAACTTTATCGTTTTCTATTTCCTGATCGAATAGCATCTGGTTAATAAAATCGATATTTGTTAATTCATTGTTAGGTCGAGAAGTTATATATTCAAAATTCAAAAGGTGATTTTTCAAATTTGCCTGCACAAAAGAAAAATCTATAATGTTCTTATTTGTTAATGAAATTATATTAGCAGTAGGAAAGTACTTATAATTTATACCTTCAATCCTTAAGGATTGAAGAAAAGCTTTTATTTGCTCAATGATATTTAATGGAGTACTCGCTTGAGTAAAATCATAAGGGATAAAACTTACATTAATTTGTGCTCCAAATAATAACCCTTTGTCTTCCTTTAGGCTCAGTGGATAGCTAACTGCAAATCTGTTTTGATTAGTATATCTATAGTATAAAATTGCCCAGACAATTTGGCTAAACATATAAGCGGTAAGATTATATTTATCTCTTAGCTCATTTAATTTTAAAATTACGTCTTTCTCAAAGTGAAATCTTATTTCATCAATATCTCTTTTATTAGCCGAATTAGAGGAAAACTTATCCTCGTTAAACTTTAAAAAGTTTAAATTAACAGCCTCTATTTCCCTAAGAGATTTTTCCCAAAATTGTATATTCTGTTTTTCAAAATTTTTAAGTTCTTCCGTCTGTCTTTTCGAAAGTTTAGAAAGCAAATTAATTTGCTCTGCTAAAGATTTAACATAATGATTTTGATTATTATAGAAGCTTGATAGCTCATCTAAAAAATTATTAAATGTTAAACCTTCTATAAGTAAATGATGTAATATAATTATTAAACGATATTCATTGTTATTTAATTTCACTAACCCAAATCTATATAAAGGTCCTTCTTCTAAATTAAAGGGTTGTTTTATATATTGTGCAATATGTTCAGTAGTTATGGGATCATGAAAAAAATCTAATTCATTTATATTATTATTCTGAACCCAGAATAATTCACTATCCTCGTTTTTAATATGACTATTAAATACCAAGTAGCTTGATATAAATCTCCGTATTATTCTGCAAAGCTTCGAAACATTTAAATCACCAGAAAGAGTTTGATCAAAAACTATATTATAGTCATTTCTACAAGGATTTAATTTCCCTTCAATATAAAAACTTTGACTATAAGGAGATAGAGGAATTTTATACATATTGCTTTATTAAATTTATTTATTTCTAAAATGTTTGATATTTCACATCTACTAAATACTCATGAAATTTTTAGCCTCCTTCTTTCTTTGGAATATATATTTATCTACCATACTTCCTCCTCGAGAAAGATAGTTAGCTAACGAACTTATTTTTTCTATTGCGTATGTGTTATTAACCAAATAATCATATTCAATACGGGGTATAATATAACTATCTTCTTGGCTGCCTAATCCTAAGCTGCTCACTAAATTCTTTATTGTGTTTTTAGCATTATTGATTTTTTCTAAAAGAAGTTCTTCTGTAAAGACCTTGGTAGAATAAAAAGAGCTTGTAAGAATATTATTTAACTCAGACCATATTGATTTTTTATTATTTAATTTGCCTATAGCTTGGAATTGAAAATTTGTTTTAGAAAATTCATAAAAAGTATTATATTGGTTAACAATCATAACAGGATCTCGATAATTAAATGTATCTGTTTTAATCGCCTCATCATTACGCTCAAAGCACCTTCTTATGTTTTCTTCCAAGGGACAATGAAGTAAAATTCTTACAATAGGATAATAATTAAAGGAATAGGACAATAAATCATTTCTTGATTGGCTGGATATCACCAAATCAAGTGTAACATTCTCTCCTCTAAATATATATTTTTTGGCATGAGCATAAACATGTTTGTATTGCTCTAATGGACTAATACTTAAAATGTCATTTCGATTGGAATCTATAGCAACTAAAAGTTGCTGTATTATTTCCTTATTTCTTTTAAAGATATTATTGTTTATTTTATAGCCGCATATAATTTTAATAATATCATCTTTTTTAAGCGTGACTGTTAATAAATCAAATATTTCAGTAAATTTTTTAGAAAGCCTTTCGAATAATATTTCAGTATATACATTGTCTATACTTATAATTGTAAAACCAAACTTTATTAAGGCTTTTCCTAAGGTACTCTTCCCTGAAGAAGACACCCCATTTATTGCTATTACTCTACCAAAGCAACGAGACCATAAAGACCATTCTTTATAAAAATTAGCTAAAGGGATTTGTGTTAGTCTGGTTTTCTCTGCATCTAATTCTTCTTTAATATAAACAATATTATTAGGTTTAGGCCCTATAGGAGTTCGATTACCAATTTTAATTACTAATAGATTTTCTATCATTTATCCCCCTAATTTTTACATATTATTATCTTTCAATAATCCATTCTTTCTTTCCAAATAATCTTTCAGATTCTATTCCTTTTTCTTTACATGCTTGAACGAATTTACTTGATTCAATAATTTGTTTTGATTCATTAGAGTAATCTAACGCCATTACATAATTCAACCATGGTTCTTTTCCCATTGCATAAACATATGCATGTTTACATTGAAGAATGTTCACAATTGACCAAGCTTTATCAAAATTTGATCCTGATAAAGTCCTGCTCCTATCATGTACACGACTAAGCGAGGTGGTTAACAGAGGTCCATACAACCATGTTAGCGGTGCTCCATCACATTCCATACCTACGAAAAGCATATCTACTGGACCAATAATCTTAAAAATATTTTCATACAGTGCTTCATCTAAATTATTAGAATCCGCTGCAAACATAAATTGCTTGCCTTGAATGTTGATGCAGTATGAAAGTTTAGTTTGAATATTTAAATCAGCATGTTCACCTAAAAAAGGAAGAGCTATGATTTTGCCATTTTCAAAATTAATATCATCCATCTCATCTAGTTCTATAATTGAGTTAAATCCAATATGCTTCAAAATAAGCTTTATAGATGGATCCTCTAATGACCCTTTTAAATTTCTAGGTATAACAATATGACGAATCTTATGCCTAAGTTGCAATAGAGTTTCAAACATTAAATGATCTTGATGATTGTGGGTGATTATCACATAGTCAATTTGATCCGGTAAATCTTGAAATGTATATCTTGGAACTTCACTATTAATGGGATAACTGATCACTGGATCAAATAAAATTGAAGTAGATTTAGTTTGCACCAAAAGGCATGCATGGCCAAAATACCTTATTCTTATTCCCTCTCCTTCATAGTTATTATCCATTATTTTGTTAGGAGCAGTGGTGGTAAATAGTGATTTAAATAGCGCTATTTTTTCTTCAGGAATTGCAAACAAATCAATTGTCTCTTGCAAGTCACAAGGTTGTTCTTTTATTAAAAAAAGAGTATCGAGCCTCTTATCTGCAAATGGAACTTTTAAATACACTTCATCATCTTGATATAATCTGGGGGTACTTAAAACAAATTTTCTATAATCACTTATAGTATCTGAAAGAGCAATTTCTTGGTGTCTATCATCATAATAAGTTTTGTATAAAGTTGGTTCAATTAAACGTAAAGATGGATGATGATTTAAATCATATACAAGTTCTACATGACCTCTAATATTTGAAGGTAGTTTTTTATATATTTCTTCTACAGATCCGCCAGTAGCTTCATTCTGCAATAATTTATTCGCTTCTTTAATAGCATTGCTTAATGAAATTAAATCAGCACATTCTGATTTAGTCCATTCAATTAACTCTTTAATCTCATCTACAAATTTTCCTTCAAGATCTATAAACGGTCCTCCGAGCATCTTAGGATCTTTAACAGCTTGTGCATGAATTTGGGGGTTTTGTACATATGATTGCATGATCTTCAAATGACGTTCAATAATATTACAACCTGCAGTAACAGGTGGAATAAGATAAGGCCATGCATACCATCTCCAGATTAATGGTTCAGCTTTTACAGTACTTTTTAAAAAATACTCTTTCATAAATTTTCCTTTATTCTAATACACAAGAGCATTGATCAAATAATTGTTATTTATCAATGCTTTATTAATTCATTTAAGTAGCGTAATAATTTTATAATAATAATCAAGGCATAATTAGGTATTTACTAATTATTTGAGATAATAAATTCTTTCTTAACTAACAGATATATAAATAAGGTTAAATAGAACTAAATATAATTTTGCTCCTTTCAAAGAGAATTTATTGGAACATTAAAACAAATAACTAACTTCAGAAGGAAGTTAAAAACAAAAGCATTTATCCAGACAATCAAGTGAATTTAATTTTATATGATTTATTTTAGTCACTTGACGTGCAGTAAAGAGGGCAGCAGAATAATCATAGCTTAATAGCAAAGAATAATAAAAACCCTTATTATCTTCTACATCATGGCTTTTTAAGAATATTTGATCTCCATTTTTTAAGTTGGTGGTCTCTATACTTTCTAAAGGATAAGATACTCCTTTGCCATACAACTTAACTAATGCTTCCTTTTTAACCCACACATCATAAAAGAATGATATTTGTTCCTTTGGTGGGAGAGCACTCAAAGTACTATACTCTTGAGTGGTGAAGACCAACTTAGCTATTTCCAAAATTTCCAAACTATCTTCATGATATTCAATATCAATTCCAACATTGCAATTTTCTGCCACCAAATATGCGACTTTATTATGAGAGTGGGACATATTAAATTTTATATTGCTATCAGATAGAAATGGCTTGCCATATTTGTTATGCAGATATTCTATTTCAGTTGGGATTTTATTAGTGTGAGATGCTAGAATATACCTCAAAACTGCATGAGAAATAATATAATTCTGGGTTAAAAAAGATTTATAAAAATTGCTAGCCTTTTCTTGTTCCTCCTTGGAAAGAAGGTCCCATAAGTATTTGGTATTGTCTTTAAAATTTTGCACATCTAGACTATAGACCCACACTTCTTCTATAGGAAAATCATTCAACTCATTATCTATTATTAATGTCATAACAATGCTTATTTATAATAATTATTATACTGCATAGAAAACCTAAAAATTAACTTTCTTTCTCATTAAGAAATCCTCCAACTTGAGTATCCCATAGAACTTTGTATAAACCATTATTAGCAAGTAGCTCTTGGTGAGATCCATCTTCTATAATTTGACCATTATTAAACACTAATATTCTATCCATAGAAAGTAGCGTTGAGAGTCGATGAGCAATAACAAGTGTTGTCTTGTCTTGCATTATTTCCTTTAAATTTTCTTCTATAGATAATTCGGTGATCGAATCAAGCGCACTCGTGGCCTCATCAAGTATTAAAATAGGAGAATTTTTAAGTATAGCTCGTGCTATTGCTATACGTTGTCTTTGCCCTCCAGACAATTTTACTCCTCGATCTCCTACCATAGAATTATACCCATCAGGCATTTCCCTAATAAATTCATCCGCTTTAGCTTTTTTACAAGCCTCAATTATCTCTTTCTCTGATGCCTCAGGCCTAGCATATCTGACATTCTCTAATACAGTACGGTTAAATAAAACTGGGTCTTGAGGAATAAAGCCTATATTTCTTCTTAATGAATCCTGAGTAACCACTGAAATATCTTGTTTATCAATTAAAATTCTTCCGTGTTTAAGCTCGTATAGTCTCATTATTAGATTAACAAGAGTAGTTTTGCCACTACCAGAATATCCAATTAAACCTATCTTTTGTCCTGGATTTATAATAAGAGATTGATTAACAAATAAGGTAGTATCTTTATTATATGAAAAACTGATATTTTCAAAAATGATTTCACCTTTAGCAACTTTAAGCACAGTAGAATTAGGTGAATCTTTAATATCATAAGGAGTCATAAGTGCGGATAATGCTTGTTTACATATACCTATTTCTTTTGAATAGATTAAATAATTTTTAGAGAGAGTTTGCAATACCTCCATAATGGAAAATGATAAGGTAATTACAAGTGCAAAATCTCCGGAGGTAATTAAGTTTAAATTTTTAGTGTATATTAATAGGCTTAACATTATTATTGATAGAATAATAATTGATATACTTGAGAATAAGCAACGTATAAAAGTAGCAAAATGAAGTTGCTTTTCTTTTTCTTCCACATCCAGAATATTTCTACTTAGAAAATCTAGCTCGTATTTTTTAGATGAAAAAAGTTTTACATTAATAGCATTGTTAAGTGAGTCTACCAAGCTTCCTACGAGTTTACTCCTACTATAGGCAAATATATTAGACCTACTCTTTATCTGCGAATTTAGTTTAATGTACATAATAAAATAGCATAAAGACCATATAAAGAAAACTATTCCAAAATACTTATGAGTAGAAGTTAATATTGCTAACCCAAAAACAAATACTAAACTATAGGGAAGCATACCATTAATTAAGCTTTGAATAATATTTTCAATACTATTTGTCACATCATTAACTATCTTATTGCTTATGCTTCCAGCAAAATTATTTTGAAAATATTCATATGAATGAACATGAGTATAATCAACTAAACTGTAAATAATTTTGGCTTTCATTTCAGGAAAAACTTTAAGACATACCATATCCCAGCACCTATAGAATAGATTAGCGATACAAAGTATAGCAATATATACAGCAATGGGTTTTAATAAAATATTTAAGTACTTTGCGCCTTCCGTATTAAGGTTAACCGCATCAATAATTATCTTAATGAAATAAGGCCGTGCCGTAATATCCACCGCAAAGATTATAGCAGTAAAGACCATGAAGCTTATCCCAGCTTTGTATTGCTTTAATAAACTCCAGATGAACCTAGAGATATTGTCAGTTAAATTTAAAGAGGTTAGAATCGAAGACGGTTTAAAGTATCTAAATAAAAGTTCCTGCATATTTTTTATATTCTCTCTTTAAAAATAAATATCAATCTACCAATACAACCTTCTATATCTCTTTTTAGAGAACAAATCTTTATTATTACTTAATTAGTAATTGATAGTTTATAAAAAATTAGGTTTATTATATGTTATACTGAAATTTGTTAGATAGAAGTAGTTTATTTTTATGAGACCTCACTTATAAAAAGTTCAGTATTAGTATAGGAAATTAAAATGAAAGATCATTATAATAACATTTATAAATATAACAGCTGGAAGTATGGCTCTGGTTTTTTGCCTAAAGTTGATATTGGTTATATCAGGTTTTTAGAACAATTTCTTATTAAATTTAAGATTAAAAGCATGGTGGATTTTGGTTGTGGTGATTGGCAGATTATGAGCCAAACAAAAATGCCAGATGATTTAAAATATATAGGATTAGATATTTCAGATGTAGTAATTCAAAAAAATAATGAGATTTTTGCTAATGGGGAAAATGTAAAATTTATTGTACTCGAAGAAGATTATTTAACCCACACTGAACATTATAAAGCAGACTTATTAATTGTAAAAAATGTTTTGGAATTATGGCCACTTTCTAATATTATAGACTTCTTATCAAAAATACTCCCTAATTATAAATATGCGTTAATAAAAACTAAATATAATACCGAGATGGACAATGAAAATATAGAATTAGGTATTACAGACCGCCCATTGAACCTACTTAATTTTAATTATCCCCTTCAAAGTGAAATTAAGCTAGTAGCCATAATGAGTAGCTACCCCTACCAATCTCTTTATCTCTGGAAAAATAGCTCTTTCAATAATGAAGAGTCCCTATTGCAAAGTATTGATAAAGAAAATAACTTAATGTCGTTAAAGCTTTGTATTCAACCATCTAAAATAGAAGCTCTTATTCCTAAAATTATTGAACTAAAGAATTTAGTTAACAATAACTTTATTACTTTCAATCGTAAATACTTTGAACAACATAACTTACTATCTGATAAATATCAGATTAAAAAAAATGATACTTATATAGCTAATGATTTAAGAAAGGATTTTCGTCAAATTGTAATAGATAAAAATTCCGATAATAAAGAGTTTTATTTTATTCTTTTTAACAATGATTCAAGAAATGAAATTCTCTTAAATGGCTTTAAAAGCCCTGATATTATTACATTTACTGATTCAGTTATTAATGACTATTCGATAATTAAAGAAGAAGATTTTAGAATAATGGTAGATTCCCCTGTTAGTCTTCAATATTTGGAAAATGGTATATCGATTAAGCCAATTTGTTAAGTCTCAATTAATTATGGTTTTTATTTTTCTTAAAATGAAATAATGCAATTTCATCGTTTTTATACCATATATTATGCTTAATTAAATTTTCAATTTTAAATCTCACCAATTTTTCATTCCAGTTTGAGGGTATAGATTTAATATAATGGTAACCTATAAAATTAATATTATTCTTTTCACACATATTTTTAACATCATTCATATTTTTTAAACTATCATCAAAGAATATCAGATTTTTGGGTTTATATTTTATTTGATTGAAAAATGCTAATAATACTCCTCCTTTATTAGCTCCATCTGTACAAATAACACCCTTTGAAAAAGCAGGTTTTTTATCTGTTCCATCTACTAATAAATTTAACTTAATATTATAATAAGACCAATCAAACATTATATTTAAATCTTTTAGAACTTTGTAACGATGTTCTGCCATATTTTCAATTATTCCAAACTTACCTGTTTTCCATGATGAACAGGCAATAGTTGGAATATTCTTTAATTTTAAACTATGTAAAACCTTATAAATACTTGGATCTAAAATAATTTCTTCTTGTTGACTATATAAAATAGATAAATAGTATTCTAGATTCTTTGAAAAATCAGGCGATTTTCTTTTATACTCATTAATTATCTCACCCCATTTATTTTTATATTCTCCATACATGCCTGTTGTAGCATTAGGTACTGTTAATACGTCATCAACATCAAATACTACTAAGGTATCATTTTCTAATATATTATAATCAACCTCCAAGAAAGATGTTATTTTATTGAGAAAAGCTTTTTTGTGTTGATTCATATTGCATCCTAAAAAGAAGCAACAAAATAGAAAAATAACTATAGATTTAAAGAAGCGCATTAATAGCCTTTTTAGGTTTATAATATTAATAGGGGTATTAGTTGTTAGTGTTTTTATACTTCAAAATTTTTAATCTTGATATAACTTTGTTTTCTAAGTTTAAAGTTTTCAAACATATTAGTTACTAAATTATATCTTAAGTTTTCTTATTTTTATTGGGTAACTATAATTTATGTTGGCAATCAGATTCATTTATTTGCAATATTTTAGTACTCTGAGTTAAGAAGAATAATTTACATAATAAATTGTTTTTGTATTTTTTAAATAGTCTTTTAGCTTAAATATCAACTTTTCTATTATTATATATTTTCAAAATCTTTTGACCATGCTCTTCCAGCGCTTCTTCGATATCATTTCTAGCAAAATGGGCATATATAGCAGTGGTGCGTTGATTTGAGTGATTTAATACCTTTCCAATAAGATGTAAGCTTTTTCCTGATTGAGCAAGCCATGAGCCTACCGTTCTTCTAAGATCATGGAGTCTTACATTCTCTAAGTTAGCATTTTTTCTAATACGATTCCATGGTTTAGAGATATTTATTAAATGCTTGCCTTTAACATGACCTGGCAGCAAATAAGGATTGTTATCAATTCTTGGGATGTTTGAAATCAGCTCTACCGCTGGTTGGCTGAGAGGTATATAATGCACTCTACCTGCTTTAGTATCATCTAATTTAATTTCTCTGCGAGTAAAGTTTATATCTGACCATTTAACCTGCAATAATTCTGATTTGCGCATACCAGTTAGTAAATAAAGCCAAATCGCATATCTTGCATAAAGATTGGTTTCAGCTTCGATAGCTTGAATTAAATTTGGCATTTCTTCAGAACTTACCCACCTATCTCTTTTTTGCTCTTTATATAATTTGATATATTTGGTTGGATTTGAATAACTCTCATCTAGATAACCCCATTCTTTGGCAAGTTCGAATAAAGTAGACAAGAGGTTAATAGTTCTATTAGCCTCATAAGGAGTATTATCTCCTATTTTAATATGGAGATTCATTATATCAGTCTTGGTTATTGAGTTTAAACTCATATTTTTCCATATTGGAAGTAGGTGTTTCTCTATCTTGCGCTGATCTTCTTTCCAAGTTTTTTTGTGCTTTTTAGCATGTCTTTCTATATATATTTTGCAGAATTCTTGGAAGCCGACTTCCTTCTTGCCTCTACCTTTGCTTTCAGATGGATCATTACCTTTGATAACTTCTGCTAAGTGAAGTTTAGCCATATTTCTTGCTTGATCTAACGTGAGAACTTGAGTGCTACCTAAGACCACAAGTTTCTTACGTCCAGATACTCTATAAGATAAAATGTATGACTTCTTTCCTGATTCATATACTCGTACTCCGAAACCTGTGACTTCTGTATCCCACCTTACATCCCATCCCCCATTATATTGAAATTTATCTATTTCTTTTTTGGTTAATTTTATCGCATTTGACATATCTAGTTTTCCATTAGTAATTTTAAGTGACCAATAAGTGACCAAAACTTATGGCAAAATATGATTTCTTATGATAGCCAAATACTTTTTGTATTGATAAATGTCAAGCAAATAGTAGGGCTTGTGTTATGTAGTGATATTTGATGATATAATAGTTAACTGAATGGCATTCAAAAGGTCGGCGGTTCGATTCCGCCTGGCTCCACCAAAGCTTCATTAGAATTTTTAACATCCTCAAATAGCTTGAAAGGCAAAGTCTTTTTAGCGGTTCCAAATCCATTTTTCTTGTGGTAGGTAAGCTTATCTGCAAAAACCAACTTTAAAACTGTTCTTTTTTGTTCAAAATTACCGTTTTGCCATAGATTTAAAGGATTTTGCAGAAAATTACTAACATTACATAAAGCGGTTCCAAATGAAGCATCAATTGTCTCATAAGCAGAAACCAAGCTTTCTTTAATAGTTATCTCTTCTTTTATTTTTACTAAATGTTGTTCGTAACTTTCTGCTAATTTCTGGTTTTCTGTACTAATAATTTTCTTGATTAAAGCTGTTTCCTGAATTCCCAGAGCTTTAATCTCATCAATAATGGTTTTCTTAGTGTAGTTTAATTGTTTAACTTTTTTATCATAACATTCTTGTAGAATAAACTTAGCTAGCTTTATAGCTTGTGTGGAAGGTTGAGAGCCTTTAAGAAGCATAGCAAAAGAATTATCTACTTCATCTTTTTTAAAGCTTTTCCCACCCATTTCACAGTTGATAGGTTTGGTAGGACATCTATAATAAGGATGGTGACCATTCCGGCCTTTAGAAAAGCTTCCTGTTAGCGTTGTTTTACAACATTGACATTTTAAAAATCCTCTTAGTAGAAAGCATTCATAATTATCTTTTCTAAAAGCTACATTAGTAGAGATATACTAAAGCTTTTAGAACTTATTTCAATATAGCCAGCATATAAGGGGCTAGTAAGTATTTTTTTAGATAACTCTTTTGGTACTTTACCTGTCTTATATTTACTTTTTATTTGTGGAAAACTTGCTAAAAATAAATTAGCTTCCACATAATTTTGAAACCTTCCTGCTGCATAACCTTCAAATAAATCAATAATTATATCTCGTATTTCATAATCTATTTTTATAATTTTATCCTTCCCTTTGGGGTAATAATAACCTAATGGAACTCGAAAAACCCAAAATCCTTGTTGTAGCCTTTCTTTTTGTCTTGAGATTACTCTTCTTGTATTATTATCTCTTTCGTATTGAGCAAATGAAGCAGTAATATTTTCACTAAGCTTTCCTTCAGGCGTTTCGTCATATTGTTGGTTTAAGCTAATACACCGAGCCCGTCTCCTTTCTATCTCATTCTTAAAATTGTAATATAAGCTTACATCTCTTGCTAATCTACTAATATCATCTACAATTACTATTAAATTAGGTTTTTTATCAAGATACTTTAGTAGAGCCTCGAATCCTTTTCTAACACCCATCGCCCCAGAAACTGCTTCGTCTTTAAACACACCAGCAACTTTATAATTCAGTCCTTTTGCAAAGGTTTTGCATCTTTTTTCCTGGGAATCAATTCCATTCCATTCCCTTCAGTAACTTGCTTTGCGCTAGATACTCTGCAATAAATAACTGCTTCATGTATATATTTTAAATTGCTCATCTAATTAAATATTTATTAACGTTGTTAAGTTAATTACCAAGTTCTCGATTTCTTCGTTAGTAATTTCTATCCCTTCCAAAAGGTATTGGTATGTCTCGATATCTTGCATGACAAAATTCCATGTAATGCATAACATCGCCAAGACCTTTGGTAGATATTATAAATATTAATAAAAGCTGGGGTCCTCCCATGCTATAATCTTTTCTTCTTAACCACTTTAGCATAGCTAATCTTGTCATTCCTATATTTAAAGTATACTTCACCAAATGGTATATTATCTTTTTTAATTTGCTTTATATCCTCTTCATCATCAATTAGATGTATATTTTCAAGCTCAAATATTTTACCATTTTTGAACTTAATTTTGATTTCTTCTAAATCATCTTCCGCATTTCTGATATTAAAGATAGTTTCTTTTTCTTCTTTGGATAAAGCTGTTACAAATGGCCTATCAGCAACGAAGCTATCTTTTTTCTTAAGTTGCCTTCCAAATATATGATTTAAATTTAATTTAATATAAGAGGTAAAATGAGTATTAAGTTTCTCATTCACCAACAAATCGTGAGTTCCCATTACATTAGCAGTACCATCAGTAAATACTGTCAGATATGTTTGATCTGTTTTATAGCTAGCAGCTCTTGCAAAAGCATAATCCATATACGGCATCTCTTCCCCATATAAAGATTCTTTCACTTTTCTAAGCTTCTCTATCGAAAACCCATACAACCTTAATTCTACAAGAATTTCTAGATAACATATATCAATTAAACTGAATTTATACATCCCTTCTTCTAATGAGGAATCAACCAGACCTTCTTTAATCCAATGGTTTAGAACTCGTGATGTTAAAGGAGTAGCCTTAACTGAAAACAACTTTTCTTTATGCCTGCTTAGGATTTGATTCATTAATGAATTAGAATCACTTATAAGGCTTAAAAACTGGCTCACATCATGACTTAAATTTAAAACTACTTTTTTATTCATACAAATATCATTATTACACATATGTAATATAAAAATCAATAAATATTACCACTGGTAATTAAAGATATTAGAAGCTATTTAATTTTCAGGTAAGTTTCATTCCAGTGCTTTAGCTTTTAGAATTTAGGAAAATTGCCTAATTTATTTAAGATAAAAATAGCACAATTTTTGCCAAACTTTTACTGGAGTTACACCATAGAAATAGCTAAATATAATCCAAGATTTTGGGTGGGAGTGGCCTCTAAAGGTCATGTGGAAAATGGAGTGAACTTAGGTATTTGCCAGTTTTGTCATGGTAAAAGCGGCCCTGCTAAGAGGCTGACAAAGGGTGATTATGTTATTTATTATTCCTCTAAAATTACCATGGAAGGTTCAAATACTTACAAAAAATTTACTGCAATTGGCATTGTTAAAGATGATGAAACGTACCAGGTTGAGATGTTTCCAGGCTTTAAACCTTTTAGAAGAAATATTGAATATTTTCAAGATGCAAAGCATGTTGATATAATCCCGTTTATTCCAAAGCTTAACTTTATTAAGAACAAACAATCCTGGGGATATGTTTTTAGATTTGGCTTTTTAGAAATCGACCAAGAATCATTTGAAATTATAGCTAAAGAAATGTTAGGATACGTGCCAAATAAATAGGTATAAAATGAAAGATCACATAATAGAGTTATTCTATAAGGCAGAGGATTTCTTTTTCAGCAATATTAGTAAAGAAATAATCAAGATAGACGATAAAACGGTTGCTTATATAACTGGAGTAGATTCGGCTGGTCTTAATCCTATAATACAGCGAGATTTTATTATATCTCCCAATTCATCTTTAAATAAGGTAGTAGAAATATACAATAGTTATAACTTACCATGGATTTGGATAGTCTAAGAAAAATATGTGACTAGAGAACTACAAACTGCTTTTGAGGCTAAAGGATTGAAAGAAATAGATCAATCAACAGCAATGATTTATGATTTAGCTAAACACACCACTTTCATTATTAATGAGCTACAAATAATAGAAGATGATAATAATCTAAATCAGTGGAAGCAACCTCTTTGTGAAGCTTTTGAATCTAATGAAGAATCTATCTTGCAATATGTTAAATCTCACCAAAGATTCCAAGATAATAAAGGTAAATTATATCATTTTGTAGGATTTATAGACAACAGCCCTGTAACCTCTTTAACATTTTCTATAAATAACAATATTGCCAGGATAGATAAGGTGGCTACTTTTCCTAAACATCAAGACAAAGGTTATGCAACTGGGATGTTAAAATACCTCTTAAGTAAGACAAAAGAGTTGGGTGCAGATTATTATTTATAGGTAATGTTTAAAATTTAATAAAACATTAAATTAGTATTGACATAGTATTAACTAGATGTTAATACTATGGTCATTAATATACAAAATGGTTTAAAAATGGTTAAAATTATATCTAAGAATACATTACCAAAATTAGGAGCTGTACTGGCAGTTGTTCCGGTAGCAGTGGTTGATATTTTAGTTTCAACTTATCAATATACCGGTCCTATTTTAAAAAAATCTGGAAGACTTATTAAAAGAGGAATTAATGATGTAATAAGTTCTCTATTCAAGACAGATGGTTATCTCTCATATGATAAGGCTGAAGATATATTGAGTACAGCAGGTATTTTTCTTTTAAATAATACGCTTATACTTGGTTTCTGGCTTGCTGCTAGCCTTGCTGAGGTGGCATTAGGTATTGTTGGTATGCCTGCGAGTCTTGTTCTACCTGCGGCAGGCGCGGTAGTTAATACGGTAGCAAATCTTAGTAGGGCTTTATACAATGGAGAAATTAATACTCTTCCACGTGATATAAGCCCTGATGTACGACCTGATTGGAATTTCAATATTAAGACCTTTTCATTTGCTTCATTTGCTGAAGTTGAACAACTTAAACAAGAGAATAATACAGCAGGGATTATTCGTCTATAATTAGCTATTACTCCAACCTAATTAATATTAACCTGCATTATGTTTAGTTATAATGCAGGTTAATATTTTAAATATATTTTTTATCCTATCTTATTACTTAGTTAATCTCATTTAAATCGATAATAGGCATATTATCGATTTAAACCATTTTGATACTCCAGGGTATTACCCTTGCTTCTTGAACTTCCTAGAATTACTATTGGATTGATCATAGCATTACTGTATATACTCTAAAATTTGTTTTACTCTATCTGCTATGCCTGCAGGTTCGATATTAATTAATTCATAACCAAAATCATTATAAATTTGCTCATGAATTTGCTCAAATTTCCTTGCTTCTTCAAAGCTTATTTTTCTAGCTTCAGTATTTTCAATAAAGCCTAAATTACGAATGAAAAACACTTGAGTTTTATAAATATTCTTATCTTTTATCCTGCTAAGTTCTTTAGTTAAACTATTTGGAATCTTATAGTATGATGCGTCCTCAGTCGAGAACAAGCCGAAGAGGAGGCCTTAAATAATGTTATACTTTTGAGAAGCAATAGACACAAGGTTGATTAAATTTTAGTTAACGGAGAGAAAAGTGAGAAGATCAAATAATCCTAAAGGTAGACCTAGATCAAAATCTATATTAGCTGAAAGCGAGATTAATGAGTTACTTCCACTTTCTTTCCTTAGCTTTTCTAATGAAGCAATAATAGAATATCTTGGCGTTTCAAATGATACCTTTTATCAGAGAATTATAAACCAACCAGCTGTACAAAAAGTACTACAAGATGGCATTGCTTTAAGACATACAATCATTAGAATAAAACAAATGGAAGTAGCAATGAATGGTAACGTCCAAATGCTAATTCACCTGGGCAAATCAGAATTAGGACAAATTTATAATAAAGAGTCTATTCAAGAAATACAACAACCCGAAAGAACTAAAATTGATGATATCACTTTAAGAGCAATAGCTAAGAATATTTTTCAAGAGAAATAATGGTTTTTTATTAATGGTTACAATACTTAATGATTATTACCTATCCAGCTAAGCAATTCTTTATTAAGCAACTCAGCTTGCTCATATTGTGGAGCGTGTCCACTTTGCTCAAAAAGTTTTATAGTTAAATTTTTAAATTTATGCTTTATTTCATTCCAAGAAGAAAGAGGTGCTACAAGAAAATCATACTTGCTAAGTACAAAAAAGATGATCTTGCCAATTAAGCTGCGTTAATTCATATTTTCCTACCATTGATATAACTACCACAGCAAAACACCATGCTTGTATACATGTAGTTTATACTGATATTAAAGATCTGAAATAGCAGTAATTTATAGATGCAACCTCTAATAAATATATTTTTCCTCTATATACTTTAGAACAAGATTTTTATGATATTCCTATCTGGATGTATACGCTATTTGATGAACCTATTAGCTTTTGGAAAAGTCATGCTTATGCAGTGGAAATTGATAAAGAAACTAAAACTCTTATAGTTCTGGGCGGAATTAAATGGGGATTCCGGCCTTCTTATTTCAAATTACGCCCAACAGCTACTATTTCTTCTGCTTTATTAAAGGATGATTGGCATAGAGATTGGGAGCTACTTAGGCATAATTTTAAAGATTATAAAATAGTCATGAAATTTTGATAGGTTCTTTTAAATTCTATTCTTCGATAGTTTAAAATCTTCTTATATTAAACGAGAGATAAAACTTATATTATTTGCTATATTTATAAAAAGGTAAATTATTAGAATAATGTGCCTTTTGACTCCTCTCATCTTACAATCAGAATTTCATAACTTATTGATACTTGATAAAATATAGTTGCATCTATTTTACCGTTAATATCTCATTTCAATCTGTACTACATTCTGGTGATATATAATCTATCTAATTGCCAATTAGCTACATTGCTAATTGTTAATTATTATGATATTACTTATTTAGTATATATAACTTCGTATTAAGTATTAAATTTGTAACTTTATTATAGTTTTTTATGTCTAATTCCATAAGCCACCTCGTATTACAAGCCAAAACTAGGCAGCAACCTTATCTGGACCTTACAGATCAAGATGAAATCACATTAGCAGACTTAAGAACCGCTCAAAACAAAAAGGAATTAGAGGCATTATATCTCAAAGGATTATATATTAGGCAGAATAGACTAACTTTAAATCAAGATCTAGCCCAAATAATTAATGAGTTAAGCAAAAATGGTGCTAGAGAAATATTAATCTTTTTTGATAAAGCAACTCAAAATATTAGCTCGGCAGAATTTAAAGCTTTTTTAAGGCAATATAATATTTCAATCAACTTAATGATAGCCCCGCTTCCAAGCATCAATAATGTAAATCGACCTATCAGCTTTACAAGCTTGACCTATCCAGATTCTCCCCATTCTACAGCAAATGGTATAATTACATATCCTAATAGGGAAAAGGTTGCCTTGTTAAATGATATTGAGGCTAACAATATAATTTTAGCCAATCATCTAGCAAAACAAGAAGCTGTGATGCAAAACTATAAATTCGATCTTGAACCACCAGCTTATATCCTATCAAGTAATGATCAAACAGCACAGAAGCGCCTTAAACAACAGCGACCAGCTGAATTAGAGCTGCAGCAAGAAATGGACATGGAAATAGATGCAGAGATTGAATTAGATTTAGAACTGAGTTTAGAGGAAGAAACCGAGCAAGATGTTGATATTGATAGCGAGCAAAGCAATAACCTACTAAATAAAGACCAAGCAATACGGAAATTAACTGAATTAATTCAGTATTCTTTTGATGAGCATTATATAGCTTCTTATACTGGATTAGGTAAAAAAAATATTTGTAGCAAGGCTGCTTACTATGCTTATGGAGTAATAAGCAGAATTTTTGATAATCCAGATATTACTAAAATTAGCATTCAAGCGCTAACTAAGATCTCTAAAAACCCAGCTTTATTTATCAATGGCTTGAACATAGAAAATCTCCCAGAGGGATTTGCTGTTAATAAAGAAGGAGCTATATTTTTATCTGAGATACGAGCAAGAGCTAAAAATAAATTCACCTTTAATATAGATAATCTTCGTCCTTCAATTTCTTCGCCATTTCATTATACGTTGTTACCGCTTGTAACCAGGCGCCATCAGCATCTAAAGGACATTAAAGCTGACTCGCGGCTAAATCAAAAACTTCATCCTGCCATCAAATATCTTACCGAAAGAAATAGCGCTCTTGATCTACCAATCGCTCAATTAGCAGAATTTTACAATGTGAAGCGGTGTTACAGTTCAACCAAATGGAAAGCTCAATTCCCTCTTCATACTCCAGAGCAAATTAAGAGCCATTTTGCATTTGCTACATGTTATAATTTAGATAGCTTAGAGTTACCTCATCGCAATGTTAATGAATTTAGAGCTTCTTTGCCTGCGAGTCTTAGGCAGTATGCAATTCTTATAAATGATAAAATATTTAACACTATTCTACAGCAAGGTGGAAAAGCAGGATTATATAAATTTACAGAAATTTTGCTAGAATTAGACAAAAGAAATCTAACTGAATCTTTTTTAAAAATCATTGAATCTAATAAATATATTCAAGATTTTGGCTATCTAATTAGCGAAAAAGGACTACTTTTCTTTCAAAAATTATTTCTTGAGATTTTACCTGTTAACAATAATGATCAAACGATAGCAGATCCACATAAATTACGTTTTTTCCAAAATATTTTACAAAAAACTACCGCACATAGTACAGACATAGAAGGATTATTTTCAGGCTTAGATGCATTATATTCTAAGTTTCATGAATTTCTCATTAAACAAGAAATTACCGATGAACAACAGAAAGAAGTAATATGGTCTATATTAAAAGATATAATCATTAAAAAAATAATACCAAAAGATGCTATTATTACCTATATAAATATTTTAACAAAGTTACCATATGAAGAGTATATAAAAGTATTATGTGAAAGCAAATTAAAAGGTACTCATAATTACCAAGTATTATTTGAAAGGTTAATGTTCATAATTGAAATGGCAGCTATTCGTGGCAACCTATATGAACAAATGCATTACTTGCAAAATAATGATAGTGTGTATCCAATGCTTGAAGATAACATTACACATAGTCGTATTAGGGAGTTTGGAGCTAATATTACACATGAAAGTTGCGAGTGGAATAAAAATATCAGCATTAATCATAGCACTCACCAAAGGATAGATGCGCATATTTTGCTGGCTGAAACTCTTGAAGATATTAAATCTAAAGAACTATTTACTAAGGCAATGCGCTTTGTTGCTTTAATTCCACCGCATCAGCGTGCCTCTCTTGCTCATTATCAACAATATTTAGCCTCTAGGAAGGCTTATGGTAATGAGAAAAAATTTTTTTCTGTCTATTCAGGTCAAGATCCTTACGCTTTTAATCAATTTAGCACAATAGAACAATTTAAAGTATTTAGGCTTACAAATTATGAAGAGGAAGCAGTATTAAAAGGATCTAGAACCATACAAGAGATAATGGAAGCTGCAAGAACGCATCCCAATGAACAATATAGATTTAGTGATGAAAATTGTAGCAATGATGGAATAATCTTTGACAATATCAATCTTATTAGAGGTTTTACAACTAAACAATCTACCCAAAATATTAAATTAATAGCCTTAAATATATTAACTTCCACAGGAGAGTATTATAGTAAAGATTATCCTGATCAGGAATTTTCTTCTTATCTTTCTGCTTTTAATATTTTGTTATCTCCTACTAAGACTAATCATAATGTTATGCTTGGTGCCATTTCGCCTCAACGTGATCAAAAATATCGTTATTATAAACAAGCTATTACTGAATATGAAATAAATTATAAAAAATCGCCTTTAGGTCAACTCGATAAAGACGCGTTAAGAAGAAAATATCAATTACAGCAAAAAATCATTAATAGTTTTCTAAGCATCCATAAAGATAATCCTGAGTTTAACTTCAGTCAATTGTTTGCGCTTGGCTTAATTAGCAGTGAAATGCAAGGGTTAATTACCGAAAATCCCACAGCCAAAGAAGCAACTGAAATTAATGCAGTTGTTGCAGAAGCCAAGCAATTAACTAGATATGATAGCTTTTTTACACAGTTATTACGTATTGCTATTTCCCAGCAAGCTACCCGTAATATCTGCAATAATGCAACTAATATTCCTGGTGAATTAAGTCAGTTATCCGAACTGAGAGCTAGAGCTCTTAATGCCAAAAATGTTCTTCAAAGCTTAAATCAAACTATTGTAGTTAATGGCCAAGGCATAACAGCTCATCAATACCTAACCTTAAATGGTGGTAAACCGGAATATCTCCCATTTTTTGCGTTAGTTAATATTAATCATAGTGGCAATATTAAACAACAAATTGATGAGTTACACAATACTCTAGCCAATATCTCCCCGCAAGTAATCGAAAAATTTATTACTGATCTAACCAATGCACAGCTTCCATATCAGAATGGCGGCATTCGATCAAGGACAAGCTGGCCTAAAATAGATATTCAGGAATTAACTAGTCATAAATGCGATAATTTATTTACCCCCTATCAAAGAGATTTGCACCCAGTTCAGGAGGCTACAAAATATAATGGCATTAGTTATCAAATTACTTATAGCCTACCAATTAAGCTAGCTGAATTTATTAAAGTTTACGCGCATCCTACCAATTATAAAGATAACGGGAAATATAGAGAACTTAATCAGCAGGAATTAATTAGCAAGCTGATTAATTCAAATTATATCGAAGAGGAATTACTCCCTAGCTTGGGTCATAACAGATCTAACCCAGATTTTATTAAGCAAGCCTCACATGATTTAATTTATTGTATCTTAAAAACTCGCGCCACTCGTGAAAAAGGCTGGAAAGAGCATACAAAACTATTAACCGACCTAGTATTTGATTCAAATAGAAGTTTAAAAATACAATACGCAGAAATAGAAGCTAATTTACGTAATTTACGAACAATTTTTAATATTATAAGAAAGCAACATGGTGAGCCAATTGCAACTCAAGAAATTCATGCAATTGTCAAAGCATTATCACGTCCACCGAAAGCTGAAGGCAAAGCATTAACCAAAATATTTGCATTTTTAGCTGAAATAGATCCTAATAAACTAAGTTACAAAAATTTTACTTATAGTCAGTTAATTAACTCAGCTCCCGCTTCATTAATTAAAAATAACTTTCCTACTTTTAAAATGGCAACTGATTTATTACTTAATCTTGCAAATAATAGGCTGAAGCCAGAGGATTTATATAAGTTAGTTGATAACTTATCTGTAGATGAACTAAATAATTCTATATTTAAGAAAATTATCAAATACTGCCAACAGAATAAAAACTACACTTTAATCACAGTACTTTCTAGCATAAAAGTTAAGCCTGAGTATCAAACCCAGCTAGTCAACATACTAACATCCTACGACATAAGCATATTACAACAAATTCAAAATAATCCTTTAATTAATCTCAAAAAATTATTTAACGAAGGCAAAATAGCAAATGTTAAATATATTATAGATATTGCCTTGAAGCTGGGCATAACTGGCGATAGAGCAGTCCAATTTATTGAAAAACTAAATAAGCAAAATAACGACTATGTTCAAGTAGTAGCATCTTATATTAATGAATATCAAGCTAAAAATTCAATAGATTACCTATTTGAGGTGGTATTAAGTAATAATAGTAAATCCCAATTAAAAAACAAACTTCATCTTATATTCACGCAAGACACTTCTAGATTCGATTATGATGAAACCAGAATCATCGAACTTATTAGACAAATTAAACATAAAAGAGCTGACAATGAAAGTAGCCCTTTATTATTAATAGAGGAGAAAGAGCTATTACGCTGCTTTAAAAGCTTAATGAATTTCATGAAAGAGCAACCTATTGTTAAAGATAAGAAAGGTAATAATCGAGCCATTTGCAAGCTTAGCTCTCTGGAAATCCAGGAACTCGTTAGACATTTAAAACACAGACGCATGCATTTAAAGGGGCATTCTATATTGGAAAAAAGAATGCTTGATCTTCAATTTACGGCATTAACTCTAGAGATGCTATATAGAAATACTGGAAAATTTCCACGTGATACGCAGATTTTAAGTATTCTGAATAGCATGATTCATCATAGTGATATGATACAAGAGATTGCTACTGGGCAAGGTAAATCTATCATTACAGCTCTACATGCTTCATATTTATGGTTTACTGGGCAAACAGTTGATGTGGTCAGCTCAAATAGGTCTTTAGCTGCTCATGATTTGGCTGAATTTTCTAATTATTATAATAGCCTGGGAATCGAGTATGGCCCTACCATAATCACTACCACTTCTGAACCAAAAGATTATAAAAAAGGTGGCATAAATTATTCAACACCATCTGATATAGCATTATTCCGTGCAAATATTGAATTTTATCCAGAAAGTAGAGATGCATCATTAAACCACGATCGAAGTCTGGTTTGCGATGAAGTAGATGCTGCATTAACTTCAGAATTAAACTATAGGCTTGCCTGTTCAATGTTAGATATTAATAAAGATGCTACCAGAGAACTTTTTAGTAATATTCTTTCATTTGCTGCTTCTCCTACCTTTATGTCTGAGCACGTCGCAAGAAAAGATGATGTATTTAATCTAAAGCAATATTTATATTATCAATTTCAGCTAGCAAAAGGAAGTTTATTCAAATGGCCGCTAAAGATTAACCAAGTTAATGGATTAAAACAAAGCAACAAAGTAGAAGACCGTAATCTTTACCTGCTTTATCAGGCTTTACACAAAGCAGAATTATTAGGTGAGCAGCAAGAATTTGAATTTTTTGATACTTTATTAGATTCAGCACTTGAAGCTCAACGCTTAACGGAGGGTAGGGATTTTGTACTACCACCCAAAGCAGCAAATGATCATAATGCAAAGAACTTAAAAGCCATACCTTTAATAGAAAATAGACCAAGCCTGGGGTCTGTATTTGGTAAGGGAGTACAAGGATTCTTACATATCATTCTTGAATCGAAATATCCAGATTTAAAAGGTAAATTCCAAATATCACCGCCTTCAGCTACCATATTTAATATTACTGCTAAAAATTTCTTTGATTATTATAGACTTACAGGTGGAAGAATAATTGGCCTAACTGGGACTGCGGGCACCAGTAGTGACTTAAAGGAATTTAGAAGAATTAATAAGATCGAAGCTTATTCCCATCCTCGCTTTGAAAAAGATGAACGTAGAAAGATTCCTTCGCAAATTACTGCCAATAATAAGGCGCAGCTAGATTTTTTAACTGGTAGGTTGCTTGCAACTTATACAGCTAACCAAGCTGAAAACGATTTAAATAAGATTAGACCTATTATTATTTTTTGTACTGACCCCCAAGAAGCAATTAAAACTTTTGAAAAATTAAAAGCTATATTACCCACTACAGTAAGAAATTTGCAATTATTTGCAGCAAGTGATAAAGATACTGGCTCCGAAAGTGAAGTTATTAAATCTGCGGGAAGTAATAATTCTATTACTGTAACTACGCCTATGTTAGGTAGAGGAACAGATTTCTTTACAAAGCACCCTCAAGGCTTCTTTGCATATAATCTCTGTACTAAAATTACTGCTAATGATTTAACACAAATGTATGGCAGAGTTGGACGGAACGGAATGCCTGGTGAATTCCGATCAATCTTTAATGCAGAAGAGTTTATAGATCCTCAGCAACTATCGGAACTACAAGCAGATGATACTATGAAGGCTGTAGCTCATGCAAAAAGAGTACAAAGATTGCGTAATCAACCACTTAGTGATGTGCTTATTTATTTTAATCATGTCTTTGCAGGAAATCATATTTTAGCATGCCAAGCTAATGAATTTATTAATAAGGCTTGGAAAAAATTATTGAAAGAAAACAATACTAACACTAACCAAGAAAAGGAAGGCTTGCTTGCATTAAGAGCTCGATTGGTAAAAGTTGTCCAAGAAAAATATAAAGATGCAAGTAGCAAGTTAGAGCAATTTCTAGCCCAAATTGATAAAGATGAACTGGTAGAAATTCGATTAGATGATAATGAAGAGATAAGCTTACACCTTGCAGATATTACTAGCCAAGCAATCACCCCAACTTATAACATTCCAGTTATTGATTATAGCTATATTTTCGAGCAGGAAAGTGTTACTTTAGAAGCAACACAGCGATTTGATAAAATCAATCAAGAATTAATGGCAATTATTAGCAACGCTAATAATACTGATTTGGCTAAAATAGATGCACTTTATGCAGAATGTAATCAAATATATACTAAGCATCCTGAGCTTCAATATGATAACATTACAAAACAGTTCAAAATGCTATCTCAGGTTTTATTAGAACAAATGGATGCTGAATTATCTTCATATCAGATAGCCGAAAAGTTATTAAGGCTGAATAACCAACATGTTTTACTGCCCTATGCTAAGAAATTAGCTTACCAAATTTTGCCCTCTCCCGAGCAAGCAGAAGCAAAATTAAGCGCAAAAGTGACACAGCAACCTGAGTTATCGCAAGGGTTTTTGGCTACCCCTTCTTTGAGTTATTTATTTGCAAAAAATTATTGGAAAGATGTTAGAAAAGAAGCGGGATTTTCAGCGCCTATTACTTTACTTCTAGACTCTAAGGATCTTAATACTTTATCAATCAAGCAAAAGAACTTTTACCAAGATGTATGGATGGTTCAATCAGCTATCCTAGCTACCCATATTTTTACTTTAGAACATGCTCCGCTAAAAGTTACTAAAAATATAAAAATTAAAACCGAAGGTAGCTCGCCAGCTTTAATGGTTCCTGGGCTGCAAGATTCTTATAAATCATATTGCCATATGATTAAAGGCAAGAATACAACAAAAATAAAAAGATTTATAGAAAACTTTAGGGATATTAAAGATTTGAATATAAATGCCCTAGAGTTAGGTGCATATCAAGCTATCATGATTGGAACTGATTCTGATTCTGATAGTGGACATGCAGAAACTATTCTAACTAACGGTAAATTATTATTTTGGATTAATCGTGGAGCCGGAGCAAAAACTCCTGGTATCGAAATATTCCAAATAACACAAAATATGGACGAGTTAAAAAAAGTTCTTAATCAAATCCAACAAAAAAATGTAAATAAAGTAATTTACTCTCATGAAGAAATGCAAGCTGATATTAATAATCTATGCAAAATTGCAGATCAAGAAGAACAGGTGCAACCGATCCGTATAATTTCAATGAAAGGTCAAAAGATAGGCAATTGCGGCTGGACCCAAAGCAAAGCAGTAGTTAGAGCTGCCATGATTGCTGATATGTTAGAAGAAAGTGATGAGCTACCAGATATTTCCCCTGCCAAATGGCAAAGAATTCTACAAAGTTCTAACGAACTTTACAAAGATTTTACTACTTTTAATCGACTTCAGAAAGCTGAGGAAATTTTACTCAGTATTAATGATCAATATCAAGCACAGTATCTAACTCAAGAGCAACAAAACAGAATTAAAACATTAACCGATTTTAAGATAATTCCATCTTTACCTCATAAGTTTATTAAAAAAATTGCTCAATCCTTAATGCAAGAGAAGGAACTAAGTGATAAATTTCGTCATAATATTTACTCCCAACAAGCAAAGAAAATTGCAAAGTTTTTTTCTTGCTTATCTGATAATATGGTTAGTAAAATCACGGTTAGCGAAATCAAATCTTCTATGATTGAGGGAAAGCTTCCAAAGTTTTCTAATTTACTTAGATTAAGTAAAGATAATCTTACCAATGAACAACAAAAAGAAATATTTGATTGCTTTATCCAATTACAGCAATCTGATAATAATTTAATTAAGATAAATAAGTTAGAATATGTACAAAACCTCATTACATTACTGACTGAGAATTATCAATATACAATATTACATTATCTTGCAACGATGGAAGAGTCGTTTCTTAGTGAAGCATTAATTAGCACCTCACTAGCAAGCTTTCCTGCAGCCGAACCTATTTTTATTACCTTTGAGTTAGCCAATTTGATTAGCCAGTATTCTGCTACTGAGGATAATAGGTTAGCAATTTATAACTTTATTAGTAATTATTTATCTAACATCTATAAAAATGAAGATAATACTCAATTAGTAAATTACAAAAACTGGTTAGATTTACTATTAAGCAATAATACTAATGACAAAATTAATGGAATTACAGGTTTAATCAACTCTGATATAGCAGGTATCTATATCTCAAAAATAGTTACTAAACTTATATCACCTGAATTATCTTTTGAATTAATGATCCAGAATAGAGACAATGTAAATGAGAAGATAATCAGAGCATTAAAAAATGAGCTTAATAACAATCAAAGCGAGCAGCTTATTAAAGAACTCCTGCTAAATTGTATTAAGCAGGCTGAAAATGATACATCCTTAGAGAGCATACAATCAATTCAAACTTTGTTGAAATTATTAACTACCAATTTTGAAGGAGAGGTTCTAGCTAATTTAAATATCTTATTAGAAAATAACATTGATGATAACTTATTAAAAACTATTATCACCAATCTTTCTACGCAAGATTTATTGATCAAAGAATGCCTCGAATTAAATAATATAATTGGATTAAATAGAATCATAAATTTAATGACTAGCAACCCGTTAGAATTTAATGGAGCAGAATTTAGTAAATTAATTGCTGCTAATCTTCCTAAAATTATTGCACGAACAAAGTTAGCTGATAATCACTTTGTACAAAATGCTTTTGATTTAGCTGCAGAAAATTTATATAAAACCGCAATGAGGAACAATCAACTAAATGAACTTGATGCTGTTGGGGAATCAGCATTACATCGAGTGGCAGATTCCAATTCATCGGAAAGATTAAGAACCTTACTCGATAAGCAAGAGATAGAAATTGACATAAAAGATAAAACCTTAGGTGCTACACCCCTTCATTATGCTATTTTAACTAAACAAGCGAAAAATATTAAATTAATTTTAGATAAAGGCGCGAATATTAATATTGCTGATAATGAAGGAAACACTCCTTTGCACTGGGCAGCTTTATACGGTACACCTGAAATCATGTACTCATTGCTAATGAGAGGAGCTAATTTGCTTGCTACTAATAATGATAATAAAACTCCTTCTGACTTAATTAACGATGTTGTTCTTAAACTTTCCTTAGGCAGAATGAAATCATTATCTTTAGATTTGACTTATTTTATTAAATCCTATGATGGCAGCTTTTTAAAAAAAGATAAACTGCTGCAGGATATTTTAAAAAAAGCAGATGCTTCGCCACACGGAACAGCAGCAGAAAAAGAAAGTTATAAGGAGTTTGCTACTAGCTTTGTTGAAGAATTTTATAATAGAGGAGATGTTAAAAAGGCACTAAGCAATAGTACAGGTGTTAAAAATATAGTTATACCAGGCCTAGTGGCTGGATTAATGGCTACTGGAATACTTTTGGTTCTTACCGGACCATTAGTAGTGCCTGCTTTACCTATCATTTTAGTTACTGCCATCGCTGCCGCAGGAATTGGGGGTATTAAAATGCTGGTTAAAAATAAAAACATTAATAAAGAGTTTAAAGCTAAATACTCTGATCTACTGAACGACAAAAGTAGAGGCAATCCAGATATCTCATTAGGTACATAAAACATGTTTATTTCAGATAGCATTTGTTGTAATCCTTCCATTCACGTAATTTTATTAATGCCAGTTTTGGATAAGAGAAGGAATAAATAAAAAAGACTGATAATTAAGGGGCTAGCGACAACCTTGATTAGGTATCAGCCATAGGAAAAGATATCACAACATTATTTTGCTTATTCTGCTGCCAAAAAGTTGAAACTATCTCTGTGAGTCTCGCACTTACCCCAGGTCAAAGAAATGATTTACAGCCCTAATTCAGAGCAACAAAAATTATATGAAAAATATTTAATTAATAGTGAAAAAGTAACACCAGAACTATTACAAGAAAGTGCTAATAAAGTTAAAGAATGGACCAAACAAGAGTGGCAAAATTCTTACCAAGAATTTGAAAATTTAAACTTAGAGTCCAAGAAGGCAATCTTAGAAGGTTTAGCTGTTGATTCTGATCAAGTGCAGCAATTAGTAAGAAAACACTATATACAAGTATCAAAGTTCTGGACCCCGGATCGAGAAAGCTATAAAGGGCTTGGGCAGCTCTATACAGAACATAAAGATTTTGTGAAACTTTATAACGCTGTTCATCCAAATTTAGCTCAATTTTTACAGCAAGCTATAGAAACTTTTGCTGAACGGGAACTATAGAAATAAGGGGGAAAATAATCTAAATTTCTCCCTTTTGTTATATTGATATAATTTATTTGGGTGCTAGGTCTAATGTTATGGTGGCTGATTTTAGCTCTAAATCTTAAGCTGTTATTGGTAAATACTTCCATATCTGATAAGCTCATAAAAAATTGAAATGGAGGTTTTATAAAAAATAAAGACGCCGTTTATAAAACATATGAAAAAATAGTTGATTGGTTCGATGAGCATCGTAGCAGGGATCTATTCGAAAAAGCTTGGCTAGATAAAGCAATTGCTTTGCTTTCTAAAAATCCGCATATTCTAGACTTAGGCTGTGGTATGGGCGATCCTATAATACCTTACTTTTTAGAAAAAGGTTGTGCTGTAACTGGCGTAGATGGTAGCGCGAAACTCATAGCCCTTGCAAAATCACGCCACCTTGAGGTCAAATTCATTATTAGTGATATGCGAGGCTTAAATCTTGCTCAAAAATTCGATTTAGTTATTGCATGGCACAGCTTTTTCCATTTATCCCAAGATGAGCAGCGAGCAATGTTTAAAACGTTCACCTCGCATTTAAAGTCTGGAGGTGCTTTACTGTTTACATCAGGGACAGAGGCTGGAGAAGAATGGAGCAATAATGGTGGCGAGAATCTTTATCATGCTTCACTTTCACCTGTTGAGTATAAAGAAATATTAAAACAACATGGATTTACGGTGATTGATTACAAGATCTCCGATCCGGAGTGTGGGTATGCTACCTTTTGGCTAGCAAAGCTAGAGAAGTAGTTTGATTAATATAAAAGATTATTTGACATGTACTGATATTTCTTGCGATTTTATATTATGGAATAATCTATAACAATTGTAGGTGCAATTGTTGAAACTGATCAATAGAAGTTTTGAACGCCTGATCGAGAGAGCTACAAGGGACTTGGCTAATTATATAGTGAGCGTGAGGATTTTATTAAATTCTATAATGCTGTTCATACAGATCTAGCACAATTTTTACAGCAATCTATCAACATTTTTGCTGAACGGGAATTATAGTAATAAGGGAGAAAATAATTCTCGCTTTCTCCCTTTTATTTTAAGCCAAAAATCTTATTACTAAACAGCTCATTAAAACCAATCTTTTTATCAACACTAAGCCCAGCTTTAGAAGCCTCTAAAAAACAGTAATCTACTCCACATTCTTTTGCCTTATTTAGAGCATATTTTATCATAATGCTTGCATATCCTTTACCTTGGTATTGAGGTAGAGTTCCTACATCATCAATTTTTGCTATGTTATTATTAATAGAGAGAGTGATAGCAGTTACAGGGGTTGAATCCATAAATTCAAGCTAATACTAAAAGTTCTATGCTTCTATGCCTGCCTTAGAATTTAAGGCTATATATAGATTCACGATAGAAAATATTCTTTATTAATATATAAAACATGTAGGAACTTATTAATTTAGCAAAGGTTCATGCTATCATTATCAAGCCTGCTAGTAAAATCTGAATGAGTACGGTTTGCCTCATGTGCCGCAAAATAAAACTCTGAGATAGATCTGGTCGGAACTCGATTTAAGTCTTGAGTGTGCTGGGTAGGTTCTTGAGTTTGATTCTCAGCCATTTCAACAGTGAAACCAAATTGCATTAATAAAGCCTGAGCTGCATAGCTTAATTGTTTAGCACTATTAAACAATAGATTGGCTTTGCGATTACCAAACTCTATTTGAATAGATTTACCCCTTGCTGCTAAGGCTAATTGGATAATAGATTTTTTAGATAAATTAGTGTCCTTTAGTATTAATTTTTGCAAGCTACTATTTTGCTTTATCATTTCAGCAAGTGCTACAACTCCTTTGTCGCCAACGGTGTTTAGTGTTAGATCTAATTGCTTAAGAGTAGTATTATATTTTAATGCACTTGCTAGCTCAATTAAAGAAGGATCCTTGAAATCATTAAAGGCGAGATTAAGTTCCATAATATTCTGGTTAGTGCGTAAAACTTTGGCGATAGCAATAACTCCTTCATTTCTTAAATTGCTATGTGATAAGTCAAGCTTACCGCTAGTAATTTTAGTAGGTGAATGAAGCAATAAGAATAATTGTTTTAATTTGCCATTTAGCTCTAATTCAAATTCATCATCTTTTAAGATTTCAGCTAAATCTATTATAGTGGCTATATTTGCTATGCAATGAGCTTGATTGCATAGCACTTCTAATAATTCGTTTTTAAGTTTATCGCCTGATTCAAAGCAAACATTTGTTCCTTTAAAAGTTTGAGCTAATTTCATAATTTGTTGGTTAGTAATATTTGGTTGATCAATAATAATCTTAGCTGGTTGATAATTGGTTATTATAAGTTTATTTGCAACCTGGTGATAAGGTGCTAAAGATTGAGCAATAATTGTAACTAATTCATCATTTTCCCAGGCTCTTTTGGATAAATCAATTTGCTTAAAGTTATTAGGATTTATAATCACTTTAAGCAAGTGATTATAATTTTTATTACCAGTATCAACAGTAAAATTTTTCACTCTACTTACTAACCCCAGTTTAATTACTGATTTAAGTGTAATTTGGTTATCTTTTAAAACTAATTTCTTGAGGGTGTGATTGGCTATTAAAACTTCTGTTAAAATTTCAATGTCCAAATCATTCATAAAATTAACTGACAAATCAAGAACTTCTATTACCTTATTAACTTGTAATAATTGAGCAATTGCTTGAGCTCCATTATATTTTTCAGACTTTTCAAAAAGGCAATTTTTAGAAAGATCCAAAACCTTGATTGAAGGGTGGCTTTTTAAGACTCCTACTAAAATTGTGATATCCTCAGGATCTAAATAGTTACCCTTAAAACTAAGTTTTATAACACTCTTATTTCTCCTAAGTGTTTGTGCAATTACTGTAATTTTACTATGAAGTGATTCCCCGAGAGGAAATCTAAGCTCCTGAACAGTAGTAGAGGTAGGTGTTGTAAAGAATGATAATAACTTTGCCAAAACTGATTTATCCTGCGCAAAACTAAAACGGTTGCTTCTTGGAGATATAGCTAAATCCAATACAGATTCAAAAGTAAAATTATTGCTAGAAAAATCCATAATATTTAAGGTTTTATTTTCTTGAAATGCCTCTGTAAAAGCAAGCATACCTTGATTACCAATTTTATTATTTGATAAATCAAGATTTTGAAGTTTTGTATTACTCTTTAGCGCCTCGGCTAATTCTATTGCACCTTGATCATCTATCTCATTCTGTGATAAAATAAGCGTAGTAAGCCTATTATTTTTCTTTATCATTCTAGCTAAGGCGTAAGCTCCTTTAAGGCCAATCTTCTTGCCTGATAAGTCTATTGCAGTAATTTCAGGATTATAGCTTAAGCTATCAGCTATGGCAATTACTGCTTCTTCACTCAGCTCTCCTGCTAAATAATTGTAAATACAAAAATTATCAAATAGTTCTTTGTCACTTACTTTTGAGCTTTGAGGATCAGTTAACAATGCAATTAATAGTTCTTGAAATTTAGTTTTAGCTTTCACTTGCAGTGATTGATATCTAAGTAGAGGTTGGGATTGATCTGCCTTTGATGAAGTAATTCGGTGTTTTCGTTCATTAATAGTAATTCCTAGTTGGATAATTTGCTCATTACTATATGTGGCTTCTCTAAGATCTAATATTTTTAACGAATTATTTTTAAGTAGGGAATTTCTAAATAACATAAAATCATCGTTGTTTAAAATGGGATGATTTAAATTTAAATGTTCAAGAAATTGACTTCCTTCAATTAATTTGGCTATTAAGGTAATTTTTGTTAATGATGGATCCTTTTCTGAATCTAAATGATAAAGGCGTTTTACGATATCCAGTGCTTGCCTTTTTGTAATATAGATTTTGATAGTGTTGTTATCTTCGGTAATATCAATAGGTTGTTCACTATCTAATTCTAGCTGATGAGCATAAGCAATCTGTAAAATGCTACTAAAACCTTTAAGATTGGTAAGTTTAAGTTTGTAATCTAAAGTATAAACTTTTGTATTAACTTTTATAAAGATTAGATACTGATATAATTTATATATACTATCAATATCATATATAAGACTAATTTGCTGTTTATTACCTAATTTAGGTGAAATCTGTTGTAAAAATGAAGACAATTTTAATAGATCTTCTAAGTTTAAAACTACCCGAGAATTATCTCTAGAAGGCGATGTAGTTAAATTAACAAAAAATTGCTTGACCTTTTGAGCAATAGCATTTGAGTGGGAGGTTAAAGGAGCCAAATTGAGGTATTTTTCCAACAGGCTATCTTGCTCAAATTTAATTGATCGTTGATCTAAAATTGCTTGAATATCAAGATCTAAGCGAAGTTTGAATCCTTCTCTAGCCAATTGCAAGGGTAGATTGAGATTCTTCGCAAAAATTGTATCAAAATAGTATTCAGCTTTGCTTGATTCTTCATTAATATTATTTTCTTCCTTTCTAGGCTTAAGTCTCAATTCTTCATTAAAATATTCAGTAATAATTTTTCTGATTAAACGTCTCCAAGCTTTGCTTACTGATTGCTTTTGTACTAAATCTTGCTTGTTAATAAAGCTAAAGATAAAGATAGCTATATCTTCAGAAAAGCTAATTTTATCTAGTTCAATTAAAAATTGATTATCATATTTTTCCATAAGTTATCTTAGTATCCTAGTATATTTATATTCTATCTGCGATCTCAGTGCCAATTTTTTTAACAAAATCATTTTGTCTTACCTTGGAATCTCTAGCTGCTATCACTTTTTGAGCAGGTGCAGGCTTTATTATAATTTCACCATTTTGATAAGTGGCTCGATTTTTGCCTACCAATTCACCCATCTATAAACTGGAAAAATAGCTTTAAGTCAAACTCTCCTATTACAATCCAGATACAGGTTATAGATTATAAAATTTAAATAATTCTGTGGCCTGTTCTAGAGAAGATTGTGGCTGAACCAAAATATTACGTTGAGAGATTATATTTAAACCACCTGAATTAACTCCTGTTACGTAAGCTATTGTATCCGTCTCAAGAGCAGCTACTTCTTTACTAATATTCCTGAAAAAGAAATCCTCTGCTTGGTAGAATAATTTTATCAAGTCTTTATGTTTATCTATCTGCATAAATCTAATATGTTTTAATATTATTTATTTTTCATCTTGAGGCAAAAAACCGCCTGATTGCATATTCCATAGTTTTGCATAATGACCACTCGCTTTTAAAAGAGATAGTAGTGATGAGTATTTTATATCTGCCCAAAATGAAGCCAAAGCTAAAGGAGCTGGACTATGAGGCCAAGATAATCCAATAGCACCATGGGAGTTTAGAACAGCACAAAAGAAGCCAAAAATTACTAAGCCAATTTGCGGCTTTAAAACCAAATACTCTCAAATGATATCGTGTAGCGAGGCCATGTACTACTTTCAAAACTGCGGTTTATCAAGCCTCGATAGAGACAAAGACGACGTACCTTGCAAGAAATTGTGTAGGTAAAAATTTAATTAATTCATTAAACTAACTCGGGATACTCATCAGGTTTGGAACGATAATATTCTAAGAATTTAAAATCTTGATTTACAAAAACTTTATCTATAAATTTTGCCTTTTTGAAGCTACCTTTAGATTCATTTTTGGAAGCTCTAATTGATTCAACATCTTCCATTGAAATATTATTAGCTAGCATAAGACAATATAGTACCTCAAATACATCTGCAATCTCTTCAATTAACTCTTCTTTGCTTTGGGATTTTAAGACTTCAGTAGATTCTTCTAAAAGTTTACTCTTTAATTTTGAAATATAATCATCAGGAGATAAAGTCTTAGATATTAACTCTGCACCTAATGTCTCCATAATTTCAGGTATATTATCTCTAACAAGTTTGTTAAAGATAAAAGTATATTTTTGTTTCATAATTTATTCCAATTAATTGCAATGTTACCAAATATAATGTTAGATACTGTACTAATTTGCACAAAATCATGACATTGATTGCGAAATGAGTAAGTTTAGAAACAATATCATAAACATTTATCAAGAAAAAGGTCAAGATTGGTTAAACCAATTGCCTGATCTGCTAAGAATATTGCCTGATAAATGGGATTTATCTGATTTAAAATCTGTAGAAAATTTATCCTTCAATTATATATTAAAAGGCTTTCAGGGTAAGAGCCCAATTGTTTTAACAATCGGCCTTGATAACAACTCTCTTTATCAGGAAGCCAAAACTCTCAGAGCATGGAGTGGTCTAGGTGCAATAAAAATATATGAGTTTGATAATTATCTTGGTGTCTTATTATTAGAGCAAGCAGTGCCCGGTAATTCGCTTCTAAATTATGCTGATACTAATAATACATTAGCTCCCATAATGGTTGGTACTTTTCCAAATCAATATTTCCATTAATAAAGTAATCTTCCGGTGTTCTTGAAATAATATTAGCTTGATTGCTTAGCATAAATTTCTCCTTTTTTCACCTTGACATGCAAAGAATTACAAAAGTAAAACTTAAAGTAAAGTTGTATTACAAATATTTTTAACTTTTATTTAACATTCAATTTAATAAGGAACCAACCTTATAGAGGAGCTTAAGTGTATAAATTATTAAATATTTTATTACTAATGTTGTTTTATAGTCAATTATGCCTATCTGACTCTCTCATAGAAATTAATACAATTAAGCAATTGGAAAAATATACTACCAATTTCACCGAAAAAGATTTAGTGGTCTTTGATATTGATAAAGTTATTTTAGCACCTCAAGATTTAATTCTTCGAGATACTGCTAGAGCGACTAGAAGAAAGTTTTTTGAAGGAATAAAGAAGAAAGACCCCAATAAATTAAAATTGCTTCTAAGTGTTGTTAATATGCAAGCAAATGGAGAATTAGTAGAGCCCGAAATTTTAAAGATAATTTATAATCTACAGCGCAAAAAAGTTAAAGTTATTGCTATTACCCTAATGGGACCCAATTCGGTACTAGAAGACCAAGAATCCAATAGATACAAACTCCTTAAGGGAATGGGGATAGAATTATCAAACTTATTTAAGAGCGATACAATAAAAATAGATAATAGCAAGCGAGAGCAACCCAGACACATAGGGGGAGTAATTTTTTCAAGAGGTTATGATAAAGGCTTAGTATTAGAAAACTTCTTACAACAAATTAAGTTCTCACCACGAAAAATTGCTTTTATAGATGATCATAGAGAGCATGTAATTAACGTAGATCAACATATGCAAAAGAGGAATATAAATTTTTATGGTTTATGGTACCGACCTAGCCTACTGCCTAATGATCCACCAATAAATCAATGTATAGTAGCCAACCAATTTAAGTGGTTAGAAAAAAAATTAATATGGCTATCTGACAAGCAAGCGTCAATTCTATGCCCTTAAATAAGAGAGGTCGTGATGGAGAAGATAATATATTTAAAAAACAATGTCAGAATAATTCCTTTAATTTGGAAATGGTATGCATGGTCTTACTTAATAGCTCCTCACACTGCAGCTCTTAACATAGTCCATCGGCATATCAAAATAGAGTTAGAGCCTAGTATCACAAATAACATAGATATAAACCCATTTAAAAAGTTTTTTTGACTGTAATCCTACTTCTAACTCTATAGAGAACAATTTCAAAAATGATGGAATAAGAATAAGGTATTTTGGTCATGCTTGTATTTTATTGGAGGCTAAACAGTATAGTATATTATTGGATCCATTAATATCGTACGATTCACAGGTCTCTGGCGATGTATTATCCTTAAAAGATTTACCTGACCAAATTGATTATTTACTTATATCTCATAATCATCAAGACCATGTAGTTTTAAAGACTTTACTTCAAATAAGGCATAAAGTAAAAAAAGTAATAGTTCCAAGTTGTAATTCTGGCATGATCCAAGATCCTTCACTCGCTCGTATTTTTAAACATTTAGGCTTCAATAATGTTATAGAACTCTCAGAACTTAACTCGATTACTGATAATACTATTAAAATTACAGCATTACCTTTTATTGGTGAACACTCTGATTTAGATATTAAGACTAAAACTGGTTATCATATATTACTTAATGGGGGTAGCTTTGTATTTCTTATCGACTCTAGGAATATGGATCCTTATATATATGATAATGTATTTAGCTTGCTTGGTAAAATTAATTATATTTTTTTAGGGATGGAATGTGTTGGAGCGCCGATGTCTTGGCTATATGGCCCCCTCTTCTTTCACAAAATTGATAGAAATTTTGATAATCAAAGAAGGTTAGCAGGTTCTGATTTCGAGAAAGCTAAACGCCTTATACAAAGTAGCAAATGTAATAATGTTTTTATTTATGCCATGGGTCTTGAAGTTTGGCTAAGCCATATCTTAACTTTAAATTATGATGATAACTCTCCTTAATTAAAAGAGGCAAGAAAATTAATATCCTGGTGCCAGCATAATAATCAACATGCCGAAATACTCCAAAATCATAAAGAGGTATTAATAGTATGAATAATCTAGATGTTTTCCACCGTTCAAAATACAAAGCAATAAAAAGAAAGATATGCTATCTAAATGCTATTATAGATCATTCCCTAAAAGTACAATTTCTAGAATATAGGCTTTTTCTACATAGCTTAGGAAAAATTATTCTAATTAACGGTATTTCTTCCTCTGGAAAGTCAACTTTATGTAGCCAGCTAACAAAATATGGTTTTAGCGCCATAGAGACTGACCTAGAAAAATATAATTTTACAATGCAATATGTGGCAAAAACAATAAAAGAAGAACTCGAGAGAATATGCATAAAAGGTAAAGTCCCAGAAGCTGTAATTTCAATGGTTTCTAAGATGAAACTATACAAGAATTATATTAAACATTCTATTGCTTCAACTTACATTGATCTTTTTGCAGAAAAATTATCTAATGAGATATCTGTAATAAGGAATCAATTTAAATTGACTGGCTTATTTGACTTCTTATTTAAAAAAGCATTAGGCTATATTTATAATGGTATTAATGTATGTGTTGATATTATTTTATTCTCCCAAGCAGATTTAGATTTATTTTTAACCTGCTTTAGATATTATCCCAGTATTTATCATGTAGTATTATATCAACCTCCTCAAAAACTCTTGGAGCAGTGCTATCAAAGAAATATGAGGGCTAAGCTTGTTAATAATATTAATTTTCGAATGCCTATTAGAGTACTAGAACAATACCTAAAATTCTATAATTTTAGTAGTTATCCCTCAAACAATCCGAGCCAAATAATATTCGATTCTATTAGTAAGGATAAATTTGTTACTCTCGTTAATCAAGCAGCCATACAACAAAATGACGTGGAAACATATACAGGCATGGATAGAAATCTCTCAGCATGTAAATCTAGTATAGTTAGAAATATATTTGGAAATGCAACTATTAAATATGTGATCAATAATTTTAAATTGGACTTTTTTATAGATGGCCGAAATTACGATATAAAAAATTTGGCTTATGATTTGCATGAAATAGTCAATAACAATGTTCCTAATATTATTTGTGCTAATCAAAAACAAGGTAATAGTACGCCTAGAAAATTAGGTCATTTGAAACCTTCTTCTACTAAGATTAAATCTTTAAGCTTAATTAGTTATTAACATTATTACAATAATTATTCAATTTATTTAACCAAACGGCTTAACGAAAATAGACGGTTTCAAAATTACAACAATATATCAGAACAATTAGGCTTATTTTAAATAATGGACGCTATTATTTTTATTTAACCTAAGATCCATGAGAAAAATAAGTTTTTTTCAACTTTCAATAAGTTAATCAATTACTTTAAATAAAATACCAAATACTTTCAATAACTTGCCGAGAAGCAACCTATAAAACCTTTCATATATCAAAAACCCCAGTGTGATGATTTATTAATAAGAAATATATGTTATAGGATTATTTGTTCTAAAGCCGTCATGTTATGTGTTGATCTAGGAATATTTGATTATTTGGCTAATAATCCTTGTTCTGTAAAAGATTTATCTAGAAAGTTTAATATATCTGAAGAAAATATAGAAGCTTTGCTAATTACTTGCTGTTCAGAAGGGTTATTGCATAAGAAGGATCAAAATTTTTATCTAGCAAAAGTATCCGAGGAATACTTATGTGAAAATAGTTTATTCTCATATAAGGACTTTATTAAACATTTATATATTGAATTAGAAGAATCACGTAAATATTCGATAATGAGAGATAGTATAACAACTAACATTCCTGCAAACCTTGGAAGACAATTATTTAAAGAAGAATTTTATGCTACCCAATTAGCTGAAAATTTTGCTAAAGCTATGTACTCTAAAAGTATAGCTCCATCTTAATTTTGGCCTGATTATGTAGATTTAAATAATAAGAAATTATTTATAGATATGGGGGGAGGAGTAGGAGTTCATTCTATGGCAGCCTGTACTAAATTTCCTAAACTTCATGCAATAATTCTAGAAAGAAATGAAGTGATTAATTTAGGTGAAAGCTATGTAAAACAATCCAAACTCACTGATAGAATTCAATTTCATAATTGTGATTTTTTTAAAGATAATCTTTCAGAAGGTGATGTCTATTTTTTATCTGATATATTGCATGATTGGAACTCAGAGAAATGCCTTTTTCTCCTCAAAAAAATTTTTAAAAAATTATCAAATAATGGGATACTCATTATTCATGAAATTTTTTTTAATAATAATAAAACAGGTCCATGGTCAGCAGCTTCTTATAATATAAGCATGAGAACCTACTCAGAAGGACGGCAATATGCGAAAAGGGAAATTGTAGAGTTACTTACAAGTATCGGATATCAAAATATAGATCATAAAAGCACCTTTGCCGATTGGGGAATTATAGTAGCAGCAAAAATATAAAACCTTAATTAAAGGGAGGTATATGCTAGATTTAGATTATCGAAATAATAATATTGTTATTCCACGCTTTATTAATTATTCCTCAGAGGAAAATAAGATATGGAAGGATCTTTACTCAACACAGATAAAGCTATTACAAAATAGGGCTCATGAAATTTTTTTTGAATATTTAGAACAGCTAGAATTGCCAATTGATAGAGTACCACAGCTACCTGATGTATCGGATATATTAAAAAGCAAAACAGGCTGGGTATTAGCCGAAGTAGATGGCCTAATTTCATGCAGTGATTTTTTCAACTTACTTGCAAACAAAATATTTCCGTCTACTACCTATATTCGTAAATTAACAGATTTTTCTATTGATCCAGATATTTTTCATGAATTATTTGGTCATTGTCCCATGCTATTAGATAATCGCTTCTCTAAATTTCTAACCGACTTGGCACAGTACGCGTACAACCAACCTATTACTGAACAGCTACTACTTTTAAGAGTAATATGGTTTACCATTGAGGTCGGGCTAGTTAAAACTCCGGAAGGTTTGAGAATATATGGCGGAGCATTACTTTCATCTCCCAAAGAAACCATATACGCATTAGAAGCAGATAATGTAGAAAGAAAAAAATTTAATATTTTAGAAGCTCTTCGTTCACCTTATCGAGCTGATATGTGCCAGGCAAAGTACTTTTATATTAATAATCTGTATGAGTTATTTGAAATTGAAATAAATGATAAAATTTTCAACAGTTTAAAAAACCAAGTTATAAAATATGGGGAATATCCTGCCAAATTTAAAATCGAAAATAATAAATATACGAACGCTAATATTTATGTTCCGCCAAAATAACTATTAGAGAGTTACTTAATGGCAAAAAAAATTAAATCTAGAAATCTTCCTCATAGTGAAAAGAGAAGAAATAATACTACTTCTTTATATTTTAATAGCTTGTTTGCTTTTCTTAAAAATACCTTTTTAGGTAATTTTGAATGGTTACCTATGAAAGAACCTATTAGTATAATAGCTGATATATCCCCCGTTTTTGCTAGAATCTTAGAAAGTATTAAAATCTACAAAACAAGCTTTACTAGAGGTGACAAATGAAAGATTCTTGAAGTTAATTGGCCGATGAAACATAAGGTGCCTTTATAAGTCTTTTTAGCTTTTATACTCTTACTAAATAATCAATCTATTTACAATCCTGGAAGTTCTTTAGCTAAATACTAAAAGTCAGTTTGATCACTCTTAGATATTTTTATAAGTTTCTGCGCATGTTCTTCTAGCGCCTCTTCAATATCATTTCTAGCAAAATGTGCATAGATAGCAGTAGTGCGTTCCCCTCTTATTATAGCTGCTAAGAAAGAGTATCCGGTAGAAAACATAGTCAAGATTATAGATATATTACTTGAGCATCATGCTGATCCGAATAAATTATTATTACCTGTTACAGATAAGCAACCTGCTAAGACAATAGTAGGAATGGATGATGATGGGAATGATGAGGTAGTAGATACACCTTGGTATGTACCACTAATGTTTGATGCTTGTAGTCAAGAAGATGGTTTAGTAATTTTGCAGATGTTAAGAGAGTATGGGGCTGATTTTAATCAGCCAGACACTCAAGGAAATAGGAGGTTATTCAATTGGGTGCTGCGTCGTTTTACATCGTTTAGTATTAAGGGTCGCGAAGATCGCGTAACCCCAAATGATTTGCAAAAGGCTCAAAATATATTCTTAAAAGAATTAAAAATGATTGATTTTCTACTTGAAAATCATGCCGATCCATCTCTAGCTGATAAAGATAACGGTAAAGCCGCGTTGCATATTGTGGCTGGGTTGGATCTTAGTATGATACCAGATGCTTATCAAACACTCATTAGCAATCTGATAATGAAAGGGGCTGATCTTGAGGCACGTAATAATGATGGTAGAACGCCACTGCATATTGCAGCTTCAAATGCTCTACTCGATCTTGTTCGTATATTGATAGCGAATGGCGCTAATATTAATGCTCTTGATAGCAAGCAGAATACTCCACTTCATTTAGCAGCGGCTGCAGGAGCTCCACGCACCACTCAGCTGATTCTTGAAACAGGTAAGGCTAATATTAATGCTCTGAATGCAGATGGGTTTACACCCCTTGGCTATGCTGAAATTGCCTGTATTAATGATAAAAAAGCTTATCAGTTTTCTTCAATGGAAGCGGAATGCAAGTTTGAAGCACCCTATCACAGCAGGTACAGCAAATATTACGTACTGCCGGGGCAATACTAAAGCAGGAATCTCGACCCATTTCGCCACAACATATGATAGGTAGATCTTCAGATATTAATATAATGCAGAAATAAAGGGTTTGTCCAATTTTTCCAAAAATTTTATACACACCTAATAACTAAAAAACATTAACAATGATAACAATAGCAGGTGTAAAAAGCTATTGTTATTGATTAATGAAGTTAGAGAAACTATTAAAATGAGTGGATATAGAATTACCAACCGTTGCTTCAGTGCAAGATAGACTTACTGCCATTAGTAAAGTAATTCAAGCTGTAGCAAATGAAGAAATTACCCCGCAAGAAGGTTTGAACTTAGTAGGACTACTTAGAGATTTGCCAAAACCCTAGAGGTCTCAGAGCTAGAACAGCGTGTAAACAACTTGGAGAAAAGCCTATGAGCAGTATTAAACAACGGGTAAATAAGATTGAAGAAATTATTAGGCCTAAACGCCAAAGAGAAGCGGTAATGGTGACATACCCCCCTTATGGCAAGGACTCTGCTAAAGCGCTAAAGCAGCACCTAAGCACCCATCCAGAGGATAGAGGATATCGGTGCTAGGTATTATGTAATGGTAGCTGATTTTTCAAAAATATTATTAAGAACAAGTTATATATACTATTGCCACAACTTTTTACTGAATAGAAGAGAAGAGTTATTACCTTCCCTCCTACTAATTTAAATTTACCTTTTAATAGATGGAGAAGGTTTCTGTCCCACATATTTGCTAGCTATCACCTCAGTAATGAACTTATCCACTTCTTGGTTAAAGTTATCTTGCAAGAATACTCCATGTTCTCCTTCAAGTTTCTTTAATTGCCCAGTTGAGGATAATTGTAAGGTCTCAAGATATTCTAAGCTTATGCCTCTATCTTGAATGCCAGCAATGATTTTTAATGGAACAGTAGCTTCTTCTACAGTTTTTCTTTGATTATCAATTCCGCCTTTGAGCATACTTCCAATCATGTATTTTCTAGCTTCCCCTTTTGCAGCTTTTGCCATATCTACCATGAAGCGATTTTCTGATGTAAGTTCTATACCTTGCAATAGTACAAATAACTCTGCTAATCTATTACTTTGAGGAGAGTCATCATTTAAATCTTTCTCATAAGATAATAAAGCACCTAAATGAGGAATGCCTAATTGTTGCATTTCTTCTCTTATTTCCTGAGATAGCTTTGCTATAAAATCCTGCCTAAACCCTTTCATAAATTGACCCATGACTTCTTCTTGTTTAGTTAAGCTAAAGTCTAATGGGGGAGTTCCAGTAATAATTACTCCCTTAATTTTACTAGCAGTTTCTCTTACATCTGCTTCAGCCTTAGAATCATCTTTTTTAGCTAACAGCGATAATGCATTATGGCCACCTAATGAAACACCTAAAACATAATAGCTATCAATATTTAATGCTTTTATAGCTTTAGCCATTACATCAGCATAGCCAGGGAAAGAATAGATCTTTTCTTTATTTTCTTCTTTAGTTACAGCTGTGCTTTTACCATGTCCTGGTAGGTCAAAAGCAATTACTCTATATTTACTGCTTAATTTATCAAGTGGGGTATAAAAATCTCTACTGCTACCAGAGTTGCCATGGAAGCATACTAATACTGGTTTATCTTTAGGTCCAGATTCGGTAAAGTGAATACTTAAATCTTCTCCATGAATATGAACCTTTACATCACCTTCTTTTGCACTATGCATGTCATTTACCTTTTTAAATTTATTTATATCTGTTGCGTTTAGACTTGGTTAAATATAAGTAAATATATTATAACAGTCAAGCATATTTGTTAACTACCTAGCATATAAGAAAGCTTGATGATAAAATATCTTGGCGCTTCTACGATAATCAATATAACCTTTTTGCAGGTAAGGAGGCGTACAAAAAAAAGGCTTTTATTATGCGGATGAATAGGCTCTATATATATTCTCCAGCTTAATATCTGCTTTGTTAAAAAAGGCAATCCAACTTTCTATAGATCTAAAATACACAGGCACAAGATTGTGCTCTAGTGCTATCGATTGCTAGCACTTTTAAGTACTTGACTAAGAAAATAATAATATTAACAATTAATTCTAACTATTTACTAACTTATAAGTATAAATTCTAAAATAACTTATTTACAGGGTACCAAATGAAACATTCAACTAAGTTACTACTTATATTTACTTGTATAAATTCATTATTATTTAGTGCTTTTTCTGCAGCTACTAATGAGCAAGCTATCTATAAAGATGATGAAACTTTTGCTCAAGAATTGGATAATCAAGATTCCTTAAAAGATTTCCGTAAAAAATTTTATATTCCGAAACATAATGGCAAAGAGGTGATTTACCTTAATGGTAACTCACTTGGACTTGAGCCAAAGAAAGTTTTAGCTGATATGACTGAAGAGCTAAATGATTGGAAAGAATTAGGAGTGGAAGGCCATTTCAAAGCCAACAATCCATGGTATACTTATCATGAGCAATTTAGGCCAAGTCTCGCCAAAATTGTTGGCGCTAAAGAAAATGAAGTGGTCGCAATGAACAGCCTTACCGTTAATCTTCATTTACTAATGATAAGCTTCTATCAACCTACCAAAAAGTGCTATAAAATATTAATGGAAGCTCCTGTTTTTTCATCTGATACTTATGCAGTAAAAAGCCAGCTTGCATTACATGGATTTGACCCAGAAAAATCATTAATTATTGTAGAGCCTAAGAAAGGAAAGCATAATATTGATCTCGATGATATCGAACAAATTTTACACAAAAATAAAGATCAAGTAGCTTTAGTTTTATTAAGTGGTGTAAACTTTCTTACTGGCCAAGCAATCGACATAAAATCCATATCTCAAATTGTTCATAAGCACGGTGCTTTCTTTGGGGTAGATCTTGCTCATGCGGTGGGTAATATACCTCTTGAGCTTCATGATGCAGAAGTAGATTTTGCTACTTGGTGTAGTTATAAATACCTTAATGCAGGCCCTGGAGCAATAGCAGGAGCTTTTGTACATGAAAAACATGTGAGCAACCCTAAACTTAAACGTTTAGCTGGCTGGTGGGGAAATGATCCTAAAGAACGGTTTAAATTACATTTAGAAAAAGATTTTACCCCTATAAATTCAGCAGATAGTTGGCAGGTAAGCAATCCTCCTATTTTTGCCATGGTGCCACTCAAAACCTCATTAGAAATATTTGATCAAGCGGGCATGAAAAATTTACGAGCCAAGTCAATTAAGCTAACTGGTTATTTGGAATATCTCTTAAAGCAAATTCCGACTCAAGATATTGAAATCATTACATCTGCTAATTCTGAGGAAAGAGGTTGCCAACTTTCATTACTCATTAAAAAGGATGCTAAAAAGTTTCATGAATATTTAAAACAGCATGGCATTACTGTAGATTTCCGCCAACCTAATGTTATTAGGGTTGCCCCTACTCCACTCTATAACACTTACCATGAAGTTTGGCAGTTTGCAAAAATTGTGAAAGATTATTATGAACAAAACAAGTAATAATTGCTAAAAATCTAGGAGGTTATACATCTCTCCTAGATTTTTTTATTTTATTATCAACTTCAAGATTATTTTAAAAAATTACAAACCATTATTCAAAACAGCTTTACTTATAGTAACGACGATTACCTAATAACAGGCATAAATGGATAATTATGCCAAAACCATGTCTAATAAACTTGCAGATCATGACCAAAAAGGTGGCCATGGTAAAGAAAGACATGGTGGCCACCTTGATGAAAAATATATTGCTGAAAGAATTGAACGGGATGGAAAAAATAAATATGGAGAATATAAAACTGAGTATACAGCTAAATTTTTTAATGAAGAGGTTGAACAAAGAGTATTAAAAGATTTACTACAAAGATATGAGAACGAAATTAATGATTTTAAATTAAATAATGATCCTAGCAAACGTACACAAGGTTTTACAAATTCCTATAATGAAAATATTGGCCATGGTAGTACTTATAAAATTTTTGATGCTGGACTCAAAAACAAGCTACCAATAGAGACGAATGAAGTTACAATAGTATTTAGAAAAGATGTAAATAATGAAATTTTTGTTTATACAATATATCCAAATATTAAAAATAAAATAGTCATAGATCCTAATATTGAACAAAATATTATTAACAATTTAAAAGGAAAATAACGATGAGTAATCAAAGACCTGATTATGAAGAAATAGTCGTAATAAATTTTTTGTATGATTTTGGCATGAACGTTGAACATCTTAACGATAGAGATGTATTAGAAGAAAAAATAAAGTATTATTCTAATTTTCCAAATTATAAAGAAGGTTTGATAAGAATTTTCCAAGAATGTATTAAAGCAAAGAATCACGAATACCCAATAAAAAATTGGTATCGCTTTGTAGATGATGGTTTTATAGAGGTTGTACCTGATAGCTTTACAGACAGAGGTAACGAGGAAAGTGCCTATAATTGGTTCTGTTATATTGTAAAACTCTTTGCTGATATTTTGTATGAACACAATATTATCACCGAGGAAGAAAAAGCTAAAGCTTATGTTGAAACTAGCTTAAATTAGCTCTTCGCCTCTCCTGCTATAATATTATTAAATCTCCTCAACTTGTTCATGGTATCAAAGATAGCATGCTTGGCAGAATTATTGCGGCTCATAAATCTCATCAGCTTGAGGAAGGTATAATCCATGCAACTATAAGCAGGAAGTAATATCGGCCTTAATAACGATCGGGCTAAAGTAAAAGAATAGCACAAGATCAAAGAGAATACTTATTCCATCATGGCTCCTCTACCAAATGAAGCAGAGCGCAAAGCAATAAAACGCAACCTATAAGATATCGGCGATGTATTTAAGGATGTGGCTAATATTAAACCGCTTATCCCTGAGTCAAGTAAGTATCAAGAACTATATGATGCAGGATTGAAAAAAGGTCTTACCAAAGATGAGATAGAGTATGCGCTACAGAAATTTGAGCTAGAGAAATTTGATGAAGATGGCAAGAGAATTACCTCTCTTACCATTCATCCTAGGTTTGATAAAGAAGATAACAAACAGTTATTAATCGAACATTATGGATCTAAAAGCTCTATTCCTGCTGAACAAATAGATAAGCTTAGCGATGGAAGATTCTACCTTACTGACGGAGAATTAAGATTTACTTCTCTTAATGAAGTTCCAGAAAACCATAATTTATTTGCTAATGTTGCATGTCAAGCAGATAGAATTGTTAAAGTTACTAAAGATTTAACCCAAAAGTACGGAGCAAGTTATGATGCAGCACTCTATGTTGTAAGCAGCATAACCGGAGGATTTATTCCTACCAGTGTAGCTTTCGCGAAAGCTAAGCTTGGTGAGGAAGCATTTGGCGAGCACATAGTCCAAGGTTTTGATTTTGCTACCGGTAAAGTAGCAAGTGCCATTCGTCAGATGGATCCATATTTATCTGAAGCTTCCACTAAGAATATGGCAACTGTGGTAATTTTAGGTACTGCCATGACTACCGGTATGATGAGTGATATGAAGTTCGCTTTAAATACCCATCATACTAAACTTCTGCATAACAAGCTGCCTGAACATGATGCTCATGTAAGTAAGAGCACCATTTATAATGATAAAATTGGAGGTAATTTAAATAAGCATAATTTTAAGGATAAAAATTCATTTGAATCTCACTATATAAAACATAAGAATGAGTGGAATAATATTTCACAAGAAGAATATATAAATAAAGCTAATTCATTATATTATAAACAATCTGGAAAAGAAATATTAGAGTTTAAAAGAGCTAATGGTGATATATTAAAATACAATATAACAGAAAATGAGTTCTTAGTTATTGATAATCAAGAGACTATTAGAACATTCTTTAAGCCGAGTGACGGAATAAAATACTGAGAAAAAATTATAGCTACAGGTAAATGATGAAAAAATATGAGTGCCCTTGTTGCCATAATGAGACTTTAAATGAAGAACCTCCAGGAACATATGAAATATGCCAAATATGCAAATGGGAAGATGATTTAGCTCAGTATTATGATCCAGACTATATTGAAGGAGCCAATAAAATAAGCTTAAATGAAGCTAGGAAGATTTATCAAAAATACTCAATGTTAACTAAAGATGAAAACAACAATTATAATAAATAATTTGCAAAAAAATTTTACAATAATAACAGCATTTTCATCAATGATTGATTAAAAAGTTATGTTAGAGTTTGAATTGAAGCAATAAAAAAATATTAAAAACCTCCAAGATCGAGATGTATTAGAAGAAAAAATAAAGTATTATTCTAATTTTTTAAATTATAAAGAAGGTTTGATAAGAATTTTCCAAGAATGTATTAAAGCAAAGAATCACGAATACCTAATAAAAAATTGGCGAAAATTTGTTAATGAAGGATTTCATGAAGTAACTCCAGACACTATGCATGATCTACATACAGCCGAGGGGTGTTACAACTGGTTCTGTGATATGGTAAAATTATTTGCTGATATTCTTTATGAACACGGTATTATCACCGAGGAAGAAAAAGCTAAAGCTTATGTTGAAACCAGCTTAAATTAGCTCTTCGCCTCTCCTGCTATAATATTATTAAATCTCCTCAACTTGTTCATGGTATCAAAGATAGCATGCTTGGCAAAACTATTACTGCTCATAAATCTCATCAGTTTGAGGAAGGTATAATCCATGCAACTATAGCAGGAAGTAATATCGGCCTTAATAACGATCGGGCTAAAGTAAAAGAATAGTTTTCCATTTTCATCGGATTTTTCTTTTTTTTAAATGTGTACATTTAGAAATAAGCCACCATTCTATTTCACTTGCTTTAGCGTTTGGAAATCTTTTTTGTATGAACATTCTCACAATAGCTCCAGCTAACACTTGGTCGTTTTCTCTGTTAGTAGTATTTAAAAGGTAAGTTTCCTCTTCTTCTACTTGAGTATAATGAATCTTTTTAAAATAAGTTTTATCATGTAACTGCTCTTTTTTATCAAAATAAACAAAATTATGCAGTTTGTGGATAGCAATATGTTTTGGAAATTTTATAGTCAGATTTCTACTGAAAATTTTTTCTATAATAATTCTACTTATGTAGATACCCATCTTATTACCAAAGCAAATTAGTTCTTCTTCTGAATAACAATCTTCAGCACTCACCCTGAGGATTGTGGTGCTAGGTATTATGTTATGGTGGCTAATTTTTCTAAGGAGGGAGTAACTTGTTATGATTTATAAAACACCATTTATCTCTAATTACAATTTAGCTAAATTATCACTAGAATGTCCTATATTAAATCTCGATCCAATTCTCTCTTTATCTGCTTGGACAATTGCTGCATATATTTCATTACCGTTTGCTAAGTAGGCCTTAAGGCGAACTTCTCCTAAACGTACATAATAATGCTTAGTAAATTCATCCTGTCTCAGGGTAGAATTGGTTTTAGCAGCCAACCGTTCTATTGCTGCTTTATCCGTATGCATAATATGGATAGAAGGCTTTCCTCTTTCATCTGGGCGTATACTTAGAATAATTAATTTTGGATCAATAGTTATATCTTCAGCAATTTTATTTAATAATAATTTTTGTGCGATTTTGCCTGCAAGCCCTGTTAATCCTTTCTCAGCTGCATATTCTAAACAGTTTTTTTCTGCATTGTTGCGCTTAGCAAGATCAATATCAGTATTATCAATTATTGCTTCCGCCACTTCTAGCTGATAATAATAGATTGCCGCAAATAATGGATTAACAATTTCCTCCCGCAAACCTTGCTTGCTACATGTACGATGTCCATTAACATCTATTCTAGGAATTTGGAGTAATCTAAGCGCCACCTCAATATTATAATTTTCTATGGCTAAAATCAAAGGAGAATGAATAATCCTAGCCCCACCCATAGCATTATCAGGATCATATTTTAAACAATAATTAATATTAGCCCCTTTAGATAGTAAGAAATTTACCATATGCAAATTGCCATTTGTTGCTGCATGATTAAGTGGCACTCCCCATACATGATCATCAATCGTAACCAATCCAGTATCTAAAATCATTTGTACTATTTCTGTATTATCATCCACTCTGTTGACCTTTACTGCCTTTTCTAAAGCGTCCTTTAATATAAAGGTTATGTCTTTAATGTTCTCTTCTTCCGTTTTATTAAGCTTTTTATTTTGCAAAGTAAGTGGTAATAGATACTCTATAATTTCTTTTTTTTCTCCAAGTACTGCGGCACTTAAGCTTCCCCAGCAAGTATCATCTATTTCCTTTACCCCCGTTTCTTTTTGTAACTTACCAACTAAGTTAACATCTGCTCCATTTTCTACTAGCAGCTTAACTATCTCAAAATGTCCTAAATAAGCAGCGTGCTGTAATGGTATTTTTTCAAAATCTTCTACTGGCTCAACCCTTACCCCATGAGCCAGCAAGTACTTAACTTTTTCAATATCGTTAGCCATTACTGCAGCCATTAATAGATCCTTACCGATAAGTTCTATATTAGAAATTTCATTTAATGCAGTGATTAGCTGAGGAGAAAATTTTCCTTGCCTGATTCCTTCTAAAATTAGCCCGTTACTGCCTTTCAGTGGAGTATGGCGGCCCTCTTCCACAGTAGTAACATTACGCAAATTAAGTGGTTGATTTTCAATTGTTTGAATAGTTTCCATCGGCACTAATCGTACAATATGTAAATCATCACGCGCGCGGAGTTTCATATTTGCTAAATGTGAGCCTATATCAAATAATATATAAGCTACCCTGTAATGTACCGCATAACCATCCTTGTCTTCACCCATAGTATCATATTGGTAAATTACTTGAGGTGTAACCTGATTAGATTCCACTAAAAACTCTAAATTACCATATGTTTCTTCTCTCAGCTCTCTAATTGCAGCGCTGATTAAATTTTTATCACCTTGATCTTTTAAGCCCCCAGGGAATAAATATTCTTGTTTGATAATACCATCTTTACCAAGCTTTTTACCCATAATCGCCACCTCTTTGCCTGCAGCATCAATACCTTTTACTACTGCTACTACACCTACTTGGTGATGTTGACAAAGCAAGTCATAAGGATCTTTAGTAACATTTTTATCAGCACCATAGCTAACTAATAATTCAGCAATTTCAGACCAACCGTTTGCTACTGCTAATGAATATGGCGTATCACCTAATAAAGACCGTATATTAGGGTTAGCTCCTCTGCGCAGTAAAGAACTAGCAATGAGGTAACGCATAGTATTTTCATTACCTTTTCTTAAATTATAAATCGGCTCACTGGTTGCCATTAAATAATGTAGTGCAGTAAAGCCATTATCAGGAGAAACATATGAAGGACCCTCACCTAACCTAGAGATATGCATATAGCTCATCTGGCTATCAAGAGGCGCACCTCTATTTACTGCTTCAATTATTCCTGCAATATTTCCATTAAAGATAAAATGCATGAGTGGAGTTTTACCATACTTATGCTCAATTTTAATATCCACACCGTGATCTAATAAAATCTTAAACGTCTCTACACTTCTTCTTTGTATTCCTTCTTCACCGTGATTACCAAACCTGGTATCTGCTGCAAATGCTAAAAGCCTTGGCTCCCTAAAAAGATCAGCCCCATGAGCAATTAATCTTCTAAGTACTTCTGGCTTTTTGCCAAAACATGCCTCTCCAATTACACCTAACTCCTCAAGGCCCCCTGTAGTAAGTTGTATATTAACCTTATGAAAAATGAGATGATCATGCTGGTCGGGTGATTTCAAGGTGAATAAAATATCAATAAATTCTAAATCTTCTTCTGCAACTGCCTTACCTAGCACCTCAACACCCATATCAATTGCAGTTAAATCAGCACCTTGATCAATTAAGAATTGTGCAGTACGTGCTCTATTTTGATAGTCTTTACGGCCAGCTAATTCAAATAGACTTTCTTTTAACTTAGTTTTTGTAAATTTACCATTTGCGATAAGTTGTTTAAGCAACTCTAAATCAGATCCTTTATATGCTTTTTCTTTTAAATCTATTGTAGCCCAATCAGTTGGAACTATGTTTGCCCGCTCTTGAAATACCTTTGGAGGTTGGACAGTAAGATGCATATCTGGCAAGTCTAGAGCTAGCTTTCCAGGAAGTTTTCCTTCGGGATAAATCCATCCAGGCATAAGAAGATTCATACCAGTAGATAAAACTTGCATTATATTTTGCTGGTCTCCCGTTTGAATAGTATCACATATATGCTGATAATAGTTACCACCTATCAGCCTAATGTGCCTAACAAATTGTAGGGCTATCCCTTCTAATACCTCCCGGCCGCAGAAGATCTCATCTCCCATAGTTAAAGTAATGGTACGCTTATTACCGTCCGGATAGGTGTAAGAATAAGTTTTAATCTTTTGTTGATCATTATGGCTATATTGAAACAGAGTTTCACCAAAATAGCTGGGACGTGAGATTGTCTGTTGAGCATAATCTGATAAATGTCCACTGACATAAAAACCTTTAAAACGATGCTCGTAATCTTTAAACAACCTATCTAGCGATAGTACGATAGTATGACCATTACCTTTACTTAAGAAGGAAGGAGTCTTATGATCTCCCAACCCAACGGTGAAGAAAATGTTATCATCGCCCGCTGTTCTTCCGGTATGACTATTCTTAACAGCACGCTCTAAGCGTTGCCTTTCACGAACTGAAAGTAATGCACCTTCTTTACTAATTTCTTCAAAAGCGTGGGTTTTATGTTTTGCCGTTAAATTATTAATAATAAAGGTAATAATTTGCTGCTCTACTGAACTAAGCATGCCTAAAAATTCTCTCTCACGCTGTAAATTCTTATAGGAGGCTTCTTTAATATTTATATTATATTCATATTCAAATTCTTCATAAGAACGCTCAGTATATATGTCATATATTTGAGCTTCTCTATGCAAATGTATTTTGCTTGGTTCTACAGATGATGCTGCGGTGGCATCTGCCATAATTCTGTCTTCTGATTTTGATACTGCAATAGCTAAAGAAGATGCACTACTCATATTAAGCCTGTTTTTATAAATATTATTTTTGGTACTATAGCATGGCTGTTACTTTGCAAAGATGTAAACAGCTTGTTATACATTGATTTCTTATTTCCTCTTATGAAAATATGAAAGTAATCCGGCAAAATATAAATACTTTTTTATAAAATTCTATGGATAAAACTTCGTATATGTTCACAACTCATTAACTAACTTGCTAACAAAATATTAACCCATAGCCAACTTCTTTAATACATTACTAACAATAGGGCATATTCTTCACTAAGAATTTATATAACAAACTTTTAAATTAAATTGTGCTTTTATACACTTTAAACCTCTATTCACATAGCCCCCGAGGGCTTTTTTCAATCATTATTATGCTCCAATCCTAATTTTTAAGTTGTAAATATTAAAAAAATTCATTTATATACCAATTATCAATTATAACTTCTTAAAGAGATTGCAATCATGAAAGCTACTTTAAATAAAAGCTTAAATATTGATATAAAGGTATTATCTACGCATATGCCAGGCTTGCGTTATAGAGGTCCAATACAAGCTAATACCTTATTAAATGCGGAAGCTATTACCTCTGAATGGATCCTTAATGATATGGATAGTTATAAATTAGTTTTGGGATTTGAAGGCAAAACAGAGAATGGCTTTACAGAAATCCATACTCACTATCCGCCAAAGAAGCTATCCTTTTTCCTAGCTACTGTTCCTCCTGAATTTAGCGAAGCCATTAAAGAGGCATTAAGAGGCACAGCCCTTGAACTGCCAAGCTTAATCGAAGCAGAAAAAAAAGAATTAGAGCACCAAGCTTTAAAACAAAAAAATAGAAAAGCATTATTGCAGCAAATTAACTCATTAGGCCAGCCATCAAATTATGGGAATTTTTCCTCAGAAGATGCTCGCGGTATTCTTCTGAGTAGTCTCGGTTATACCGATGCGAATAGTGACAAACCTATCTTAGGCATTTTTGGTGCAGGACCGGTAGCGATAGCAATATGGAATCCAGAGACAAAAACAGCTGCTTTAGCTTATATTAATGTTTTAACCGATTTAAAATTTCTTGATCAAATTTTTTATCAATTAAGCCGCGGAAATAATGCTAAGTTGCAAGTTCATCTAGCTGGTGGTAATCCTTACACTTCCACAGAAATGGTGCACAAAATTATAAAAAGAATTAAAACAAAAGATAATGCAGAAATCAAAACCAGTAACTTGATTCCATTTTGTTTCTTACCTCAATCATTAGCTATAGATTCTCGTAATGGAGAAATTTATACTAAATTTATATCTCAACAGCTAGATTTTGGTAAAGATCTGCATCTTCAACCTGTTAGATTGCAATTTAGTTCAAGTCCCTTATATGAGAAATATGATGGCCGAGGTAGGAGCGCTGAACTCGCCAAGCCCATTAAGCCAACTAATGCAGAAGATAATAAGTTTCAAACTCTTATTTCTACAAAGACCCGTTTTAGAACGGCTAATAAGATTACTGAGTTACTGCCAGGCTTTAAGAAAGGCTTTAATCCAAGCTTATAAAGTATATAAATTTTATTTTGAAAATAAAGATAGCTGGCACTGTGCCAGCTATCTTTATTTATTTTAACTTAGCCTGTTGTACGGCCTAACTTTCTAAATGATGGCCTTATAGTTTCCTTAGACGCAATTGCTCACCTCTAAAGCCAGTCATATATGCGCGCCTGATAATAACATTACCCTCATGTGTAACTAAGGGGCTGTTTTTAAAGTATTTCTGGCACTTTATTCTTAAACTCATCACTATTCTCCAAAGCTTTCTGTGCTTCTTTCGTCCAATGGTTTTCTACAGCAATTATATATTTACCATAAAGATAGTGAGCTTATAAGAATCGCTACGTTGCCAGTTATTAAGTTTCTCATTGTCCTCCCTTATACCTAAAAATAACAAGACTTTTATCATTGCCTTGTTATCTATTTTTTAACCATAAATAGATAATTAGGAGGGTATTATATAGCACTCCTAGGTAAATTGTTAGGTCATATGAATGAATTATATGATAGGGCAATAATGGCCTCCTTGAGCATTACGTGCTTGAATTTCTCTTTGAGCAAAACTGGAGTTACTAGGAGCTATTCCTGAACTTTCTGCTCTATCTTGGGCTCGGGATAAACGATAGGAACTTATCAAATTAGTCCATTCATCTGCAAAAACATTATTTGGTCTTAAGTATTGTACATTTCCTTGATCAGATATAAATGCAAGATATTCAAAAACATCTCTTATATTTTGTCTATCACGCTCTAAAGCATACATCTCCTCTATTCGTTTTCTGTTTTCCATAAGCTTATCTTGTGCTTTGGCTTCCCTAAGATCGTACTCAACAATATCTTGCAGGCAGAATTTTTTGCTTCTCTCTGGTAGGGCTGCTTCTAATAATGGAAGAATTTCATTTGGTTTATGCTCATAATACTCACTAGCTATATGGAAGGCGTTTAAGCCGTTATTGTTTCTAATGGCGGCCTGAATGCGATGATGTTGAATTAATAACTTGGCAGGCTCCTCTCTATCTAGCCGAATAGCCCACATTAATACTGTTTGACCTTCACCATCTTGGGCATTTAGATTAACGTTAGGATGTTGAATTAATAGCTAGGCAAGGTCCTGCATATCTAGCTGGGTGGCCCGCATTAATGCTGTTTGACCACTATCTTGAACATTAATATCAATGCCTTTAGATGAAAAATCTTCTTGAATTGATCTAATAATAGTCATCATATCAGTCTTACTCAACGTAGCTTTGTCAAGAACTGCTTGCATTGCAACTTTACTAATAAATGTCCTAAATTCATCAGTGATTCGATGGAGCTTATCAAGATTGTTGTTAAGTTTTTGTAGTTGTCGGTCTGCTTCTTTTTTTACCTCTGGTGAAATTTCAACATCAGGTATGTTATTAGCCCCTTCGTCCCTTCTAAAAGATATCTTGCTAACTTTAGCAGAAAATATGTCTGCATGATAGTTAGTAAATTTATTATAAACAAGCTGTAATACGAATTGTTGTTTTGGAGTGAATTGGTAATCAGCATTTTCCATATCTAAGTTCATTATGAACTTAGAGGCTATGCCAAGCTTTTCTTTCTTTAATGAATTTATACTATTTATTACTTGCTCTTCGGAAATATTATTATCTTTATCTGTAACAAATAAATTTATCATTGTTAAAGTAGAATCAATATCCTTAACTGATGAAGATGATGAAAAAGACATAACAGAAAGCTAGGGATGATTCAACAGGAGAGCATAAAAGTAAGCTATATTCTTATTTATTACAAAAACTTTATGCAATATAATAAACCACCTCATTCCATTATTGGAAATATAGAACATGATAGCTAGAGATCATTCTTTCCAATATCACCTACTAACTCTTGAACATTTATAAAAATTTAAGCAGATTACTTGCCATAAAGCTATATATCTTACTAGAGAGGCTTAAAAATTTAAGCCTCTCTTTAAGAATTAAATACTGTGAAACTTAGCATTACTAAACTTGCGCTCATAACCTTGTTCTATATCTCGTGCTACTTGTACTGCATCATCTGCTGATCTTTTTGTAGCATTTTCTGGATTTATTACGCTTCCATTATCTGCGAAACAAGATACATAGCCTCGTTTAAAACCTAAATCTAATATAGTTTGATGAGATTCATTCATCGAATCAGGTTTAAATACCAACACTTGCGAAGGTGATAGATAAAGGGGAATTTGACCAATCATCGAAACAGATTCTCCTGGTAATATAAAATAGTTATGATTATTCTTAGTTGCTAGGTATAGAAGCGGGTTAAAAACAGATTGCGCAACTTTTTTCTCTCCATCTATTTGGAAAGTAAAATTGAAAAATTTGTAGTTTATTTTGTTCTTAGCAAGCAATTCAGTAAAATGCTTACTAACTTGATCTACCGCTTGTAACTCATCTTCGCCTTTTTTATACTCATGAGTACAAATTACTTGAGGATGTTTAAGGTCCTTACTTGAAGGATCATGCTTACCAGTTCGAGGACCATTTTGAACAATTATAGTGCTATCTTTACCGGTTTTATCCCATAATGCCTTTACTTTAACAAACAAATCTTCTGCAGATTTCTTAGTAAAACAACGTATGTTACCTTCTGCATCTGGAGCATCTCCAGGCAGCATAACTATTATATACTTACCTTCTAAAGCGGGTTTATCAGAAATATCCCAATTATTATAGGCCTTCTGCAACTCTTGTTCTGAAGGATTGCTTGTTGGTACAGCAAAAGTTAAAGTAGAGTTAGGCACTTTCCTTACTATTTCTTGTTTAGCAAAATTTAAAGCGGTTTCAGGAATCATAATATGATTTAAATGTAATCTCTTATGTTCATTTATTAAATCTGTATATTGATGCATAGACCAATAAACATAACTATTCTCTGGATTGATTAAATTATTTTTAGATAGATAATCAAGCGCATGCCCGCCCTTCTCGCCTATTGCTAGTATAAGATATTTCTCTTCCTGTTTGGCAGTAGCGCGTTGATAAATAGAAGCAATGTCTTTATCAATTCCATTGGCATCAATATTGATCACTTCATTTTTTTTTAATTCATCAGTCAAAGAGTTTAAAGTAGCATTAGCATTAGCTATATCACCCGTATTGATTGTACTAACTAATAATATAATCTTAGTTAACATAAAATAAACCTCTTAATTTATTAAAAATTTTCTGTATTCTTTTAGATGTAAATCTATTAATAAATAACACACCAACGATAACTAAATACCACGTTAAAAAAATAAATTTTTTTACTTGCTATATACTAAATTAAGATATTTGGTTATCAGGTTGCTATAGAAAGTAATCTACTATCCAATGTTAGGCTAACTGAGCCAATGCCAGGATAGTTTGGCATAATTTATAAAGCATTTTAAGAATAGCATTTCACCTATATGTAAAATATTTAAGCGTCTTAATATTACTCCAAAAAAGACATGAATTTATAAAGAACGAAACGAAGAACAGTAATAATTATTTTTGAGAGCAATCTGTAATCAAGAAGTGAAAAGCTAGTTGAATTATTATTAATAATCACAAATATTATCAATCCATTTAGATACGATAAGTTAGATGTATCTATCTTGGCATTCTTGAAGCTTGGAGGTTTAATAGAATATCCTTAGTTCACAAACATAAAATATCCAGTAAGAAATAAGCTTGCAATTAATAAAGTGACTATAATACGTTTCATGATAGCCATCTAGATTATAGGAATTTCTTGCATAAATATTGGTTAGTTTTTTGGTCAATCAATTTATAATATATTAGATTAAACATTATAGAGGCTAAGATCATTGAGAGCATCCATATAATATTAACCAAATCCCCGCTAGCAAAACCAAGGAACCTATCCCAAATATGCTTTACAGCTCCCATAATTAGTAGATGCGATAAATATAATGAATAGGATGAATCTCCAAGCAAAATAAAGAATTTAGGAACCGGCAAATACTTAGAGTAAATTTCTAGAGACAGAAACAAAAAGATGCCCATTAAAGTAACTAGTAGCATACTAGTATCAGCTATCCAAAGACCTCCCAAAGCCAAGAATAATATTGGAATAACTTTAAATTTCTTAAAAGAATAAATATAGCAAAATAAACTACCAGTTAAAAATTCTAGGCAATAAGCCGAATTTAGAAGATTTAAAAAACTATTATCTGGCGTAGTAGCTACACCGTAATTTTTTGATAATAATAAGAAACTTAAATAAACCGTATAAAGTGTAATAGGTATAATTACTGCTCTTTTAAAAAGAGCTATTGAAAGGGCAAAAAAAGCATAAAACCACACTTCAAAACATAATGTCCAAGCTACTGATAATAAATGTAGATGATCTGGCTTTGAAGGTATTAATAAAAATGAGGCTAAGATATCAGTTCTATTATCAACTGCATTATTAAACAAGGTAGGCTTTATAAGCCACATGCAAAATGCTAAAAATGTAAATATATAATAAGTGGGTAAGATCCTAATCGCACGTTTTTTTATAAACTGGCTACAACTATCATTTTTGGTAACATATAACAAAGTTATAACAAAGCCAGAGATGAAAAAGAATATATCCACACCATTTAATAAATACGGCTTAATTGTACCTATATTTGTAGTTATTTTATTATATTTCTCTGCATCAGATAAAAAATGAGCAAACATTACCATTAAAGCAGCGATAGCTCGCATAAGTTGAATACTATAAATTTTATGAGGTAAAGTTTGATGAGATAACTGGTTAATTTTAGTAATCATAAGGTTCTTATTTGTTAGCTAGTTAATGACTCAAAAAAGATACTGTTAGCAACTATAATTTGAAAGTCAAAACAAAATGAGTTGGTTGTTTTTAAACACAATCAAAATATTATGATTAAAAAGTTGAATCAATTAATCCCCTCCTTTATACGGAAGTTCCTCCTACTAATTTATTAAATCCAATCAGTGAACTTCTGGGTATAAATAACATATGGCTGAAGGAAGATTTAGAAATCCTTTTAATACCGATACTGATAAGTCATTTTATTATCCTCTCGACTATTCAGATTACTCCCCTGGATAATTATCTAATTAGAAACGCATATATAATTATATCTGACAATACCGATAGATAAGTAGTAATAATATGAGCTCTACCTGCTTTTGTTTCCTCTAAATTAATTTCTTTGCAGGTAAAATTTATATCTGGCCATTTAACTTGCAACAATTCTGACTTACGCATACCAGTCAATAGATAAAACCACATAGCATATCTTGTATATAGATTAGTTTCAGCTGTAATAGCTTGGATTAAATGACAAGCAATTATATAGGCCGAATTAAGAGCAATCTCTACATGGGTGGCATAGGTTGATTCTGTTGAATCTTGCTAGCACGCTCTCTTAGTTTCTCGGCTATACTATAAAATTTAAGCGTAGTAGCTAGCTCTATAGGAGTGCACATACGGCCTTTATAGGAACCTTCTAAAGTCAAATCGATATCTTCTCTCTCGATCATTACTGCAATTAATTCTAATTCGGCCATTTCAACAGCATGGTGTATTGGGGTATAATAATTAATCTTATCTTGTATATTAATGGCATCTCCTTTTCTAGCTAGCTCAGCAGCAATATCTGCTCTTTTATTTAAGGTAGCATAATGCAAAGCCGTATAACCATCTGGATCTTGATAATTAATATTAAATTGCGGATGATCATATAAAATTTTTGCTAATTGTTTATTATTTATTTGTATGCATTCATAAATTAATGGTTTATTCCATTGATTTAAAGCGTTAGGATTAAAATTTTTAAACTGAGCTATTTTTTTTGCTGCTCCCTCATCCTTTTGTTGTACAGCCTGAATAAAAGCATGGGTTAAAGGGCGAACTTCAGCATTATAAAATTCATGTTTGGATAGCAAATCATAAGCTTGTTTGCTACCTAATAAGATAGCCATAGTCAAAGCTGTGTAGCCCTGGCCATTTAAGCATTCAAGCTCTTCTTTATTACAATATTTCAGCAGAATTTTTAATGCCTCCATATCATTATTCTTAACAGTTAAATGGATTGGTGAATATCCTTCTTGATCTAAGATATTTAACTTAGCTTGCTTCTGACATAGTAGCTCTACTAAGTGAACTTGCTGTTTAATAACTGCCCAATGTAGCGCGGATTTATTAAATTTGCCTTCTACTACATTAGGATTAAATTTTTTATGCTTGATAATTTCTTCAGCTACTAAATAATGATTATTATATAAAGCTAAATGAATAGGAGCAAATAAGTGTAGATTTAAAACATTGGGATCGTTAACTCGCGGCAATAGTAGCTTTGCAATTTCTAGTCGCCCACGGGCGGCAGCAATATGTAAAGCAGTGTTGTTTTCTATATCTTGAAACTCAACTTTGATATCCGGCAATTCTAACAACATACTGATGAAATCTTTTTTATGTATAACTGCATAGTGTAAGATAGGTGATCGGCTTTTAGGATGAGCTAAGTTAGGGTTAATTTTCTCTTTAAGTGATCTAACGATTAATTTAGCAATATTAACCTTACCATTCATCAATGCATGAATAAGTACACTTTGACCATTTTGATCAACAAGATTAGGATTTAGCATCGGCTGAATAGCCAATTTATTTGCAATATAGGTATGCTTTTGTGCTATAGCTAACATAAGAGCTGTGGCCCCATAAATATTTTGTAAGTTAATATCTGTCTCTGGTAATTCTAGTAGTTTATCTACAACTTTATTGGCACCTGTAATAGCTGCTGCAATTAAAGGAGTACGTAGAAACTTGGTATCACGAGTATTAGGCCTGAAACTAACTTCATTAGACAATTTTAAAGCAACATTGAATAATCGATGCTCTAATGCATAATTAATTGGTGGATATCCTTCTTTATTTTTTAAATTAAAATCAAATCTTTTTAAATTTAATAAAGCAGATAGTTTTGTTTCGTTTTGTTCATCAATTACTTGGAAATAAGGACTTTCATCAATTAAGCTCTCAGGTTTATCTCCAAATTCTTTGATTGCAGCTTCAATTTTATCTGAGGTAAAACCTTCCTGAGATAAATATTTCCTCTCATCTTCAGTTAGCTCCTCAAGCCCAGTTTTTATATCTCCAATGCAAAATTGCTGAAAATTATCTTCTGTATATTCAATTGCAAGGTCGCTTGGTTTATAGCTTTCAAGTTGCCTACGATAGAATATGAGGTTCCTTATAAGCATATGGGCAATAGTTATTCTGATAAAGTTACCATCTGCATGATAAGTAAGAGCATCTTTTCTTTCAACCCTACAAATATCCCTTACACGAGCCAACCTCCCTGGTAATTGAAAAATTTCTTGGAGATCCACTAATTCTTCTGCGAAGCAATTATCACTCAGAATAATCCCTTTAATAGCCTGTAAAAAATAATTATACTGATCATTTAGGCTTTTTAGTTTAGTATTACTTGCCTCAAAATTTTTTAAGCTTGCTGAGAAGCAATGAAAAAAACAGGAGTAAATATATCCTGCTGTAACAGCCTGTAATTTTGTCAATGCATTACTAATTGCTTCATCATTGGACTGTTTTGTTAAAATATTATCAGAAGGCAACATACTAATTCAATTCTCTTAATATTCATTTAAAATACACATCAAACTAACATTATTTTGATTATTATACAATTTTAATGTTTTAGTTATAAAACTTAAACTCACATTGCCACATATGGGTATGTGCAGGATATAGATATCCCTAAGAAGCTTAACTTTGCTATTTATTAGGAAGGATTAATAAAATATATGATTAAAATATAATTAGTGCCATATTAATGGCACTTGCTTTATTAACTAATTTAAATAATGTAATAATAATTTCAAAATTTTATAGAGTATACATATTATGAAAAAGGTAATTACACAACAAGCTTCTCAGCCATTAAATTGGGAAGATAAAAGTAAGTTAATATTTGAAAAAATCATTATTAATGAATCCTATGTAGATATTAGCGGGTTGCTAAATGATGCTGATATTACGCTTGAAGATATTGCATATGCCTTATGTAATATAAATGATTTATCACCTATTATAATTCCTAATATAGTAAGATCTTTAAAAATCTCAATAGCATTAAAAAAGGAAGATCTTTCAAAATATAATGATTTTATTTTATCATTTGTACAAAATAATTCTTCGGATTTTAAACCTGAATTTATACAATTTAAAAGTTTTGATTACAGCTTACCTTATTTGTCAAAATATACTTTTTTAAAAAACTTATATATTCAAACAGGAATACAAATTATCGTAAAACGGGAATATCATAGACTAAGTGAAGGTGACCTGCGGGAACTGAAACTAGCTCGTGAATTTTATCTTAATATAACAAAGTATAATAACGATAATCCCTCTATAGACCCAGTATCATTAATTGAGATGATACATGAGGCGTGTAATAAAGCATGCTCACCAGATGGTTATCCAACGGACTATCATAAAGCAGTAAAAATTTTATTCAACTTAGATTTATCCCAGCTTGCTGAATTGCCTAATGTCAATATGGATTCAGAAGAAATAAAGATTCAAGATTTTTTACTAAAGCAATATATCGAGCAAAAAATTATAGGCGAAATATATTCAGTTAAACATTATGATAATTTATACTTTAATATGGTAAAAGTTACTGAAGCAAATGTTCAAGAGTGGAAAAAATATTCACATAATCAAAGCCGGCTAGCTAGCAAGCATCAAGATAATATAAAAAAGGAATATCAAACAATAATCAATCAAATTGAAGTAGGTCTGATTGGGTTTGATGCGAGCCTATCGTTCTACGATAACGATAAAACAGAAGTGTGGGTAGCATATGCTTCTTATGTTCCAGTAACTGATCCTAATGAAGTTAATTTAAGTGAAATAGAAATGTTTGTTACTATTTCAACTTCGCAAAATTCTCCCTTTACCTCTCATATGGGTATTACTCGTTCTGCAACTTCATTACTTGCAGATAAAGAGGTGCATAGAGATTTGGCTACACATCTTCATACTTTTGCAGCACAAGTTATGCTCAAACGTTACCCGCAGAAAAAATATATGATTAACATTCCAATGAGGGAAATGAGAGATATTTTATGTAGAGCTTTTGAAAGCAAAAATATGCAGAATGCATTATATATTTCCGATGATAAAACAAAATATAGTGGTAATACTATAGAACAACTGCTAAACGCAGAAAAAGCATTGGAACCTAAATATAAAGAAGTTATGAAACTTTCTTATGACAGATTGAACATCACTGCTACTTTCCATGATACCCGCTTAGAAAGAAGATTATTACAACAGCAAGATGCCATAAAAAAATCAGAAAATTTTAAGCCTGTATTAATTGAATATTTAAATAATGAGGCAGAAGGAAGAAATAAAGACTGCACATTTATCCTTATAGATAAGGAGAATAACGAGTTATGTAGACTCGATCGTAACTTGCAGCAAGGTGAATACGCTTGGTTCTTTCAACATGCGCATCAATTTGAGTCTCGAAGTGGAACCGAACCAATGGTAATAGTTGATTTAAATAAGTTAGCTACATTAAAAAATATAGAGATAAATAATATTAATATGGAAGCTAGGGAAGATTCTTTATTCAATTTAAAAAAACAAGCAAAATTACAGGAAGAGGAAAGAGTACGTTTACAAGCCGAGCAAAGAAAAGCGCAAGAAGAAGCTGAACGTCAGATACAAGCTGAACTGCAAAGGCAGCAGGAAGAAAAAAGAGTACATTTAGAAGCTGAACGCCAGAAGCAATCCGAACTACAAAGGCAGCAGGAAGAAAAAAGAGTACATTTAGAAGCTGAACGCCAGAAGCAAGCCGAACTACAAAGGCAGCAGGAAGAAAAAAGAGTACATTTAGAAGCTGAACAAAGAAAAGTACAAGAAGAAGCTGAACGCCAGATACAAGCCGAACTACAAAGAGAACAGGCAGAAAAAAGAGCACTTTTAGAAGACCAACAAATAAAAGCACAAGAAGAAGCTGAACGCCACAAGCAAGCCGAACTACAAAGGCAGCAGGAAGAAGAAAGAGCACGTTTAGAAGCTGAACGTCAGAGACAAGCTGAACTACAAAGAGAGCAGGCAAGAAAAAGAGTACACTTACAAGCAGAACAAAGAAAAGCACAAGAAGAAGCTGAACTGCAAAGGCAGCAGGCAGAAAAAAGAGTACCTTCAGAAGCTGAACCTCAAAGGCAAACCGTACTGCAAAGAGAACAGGTAGAAACTAAGCAAAAAAGAAAGAACATTACAAAATTAGACAAATCATACTTTCAAAGATTAAAAGAATTTGTCAATAAAATATTTAACTATAATAAGGCTACTCAACTAGCTGGTAAAATTATATTAGGTTGCTTGTGCTTGGCAGGTATAACTCTTGGATTAGTAATTTTATACTACGGAGCAAAGAAAATCAGTCCTAATACAGTAAGCAATATACAACAAAAAATTGGTTCTTACCTACCAACTGCTCCTGTTTTAAGTAAAGTAATAAATAAAGCTAAGAGCTTTGCAACCAGAATGGATAGTCAAGCTAAAGAATATATAGGGCATAATATTAGGTAGGCACGCATCTTAATATTATGCACACTTAGAAGGCTTATTTGATACTGTACAGTAGTCTAGCTTAGGCTTAGAAACTCTATTGTCCCAAGCACCTCAATTATATTTGAGTAAATACTGGTATAATATTAGAATGGTTATAAGGTAGGTCGATTGGTCATATTAATAAATTTGTATATTAATTACCTATAATAATGGTTTATAATTATTAGGCTTTTCTATTGTAGAATACATTGTTTTAATACCTTGATAATCATAATCTTATAAATAATGCTGCATACCACATTTTTCCATTACTCGCTGGTAGGATTTATTCTCAAACAATGTTATATAAACTAGATTTTGCTGATCCAAATAGGCAAAGCACCAATTTATTCACGCTTCAAGTAACTCTGTTGCATAACCTTTACCACAGTAATCTTTATTAATAACATAGCCAATTTTTATTTCACAAGACGGTTTAGTTAAATACATAGGACCGGCTCTAGCAATAAATTGGCCGGAGGATTTTTCAAATACTGCCCAATCACTAAAGCCATATCTATTTTGATGATCAATAAAAGAATTAAGTTTTGATAAGACGGTCTGGGATCTAACAAAATCAGGAAAGAAACATATTACTTCCTTATCAGTCAGTATGTAATCTGGTAAATTCATGCAAATCATTTAGGGTAAAAGGTCTTAAGATTAATCGCTTAGTCTCAAGAGGGTATGATAGTTTTGCCATCTAAGTTTTTCTCTAATATTATAGATTATGATTACAATATATTTCTTAAGAACGGCATAGACAATTTATCACTAAAAGCATAACGTCAGGTATATTGAGACTAATGTTAAATTCCATATTGGTATATATTATGCAAGAATATTCTGGTAGATGTTTGTGTGGACATATCTCTTACAAAGTTGAAGGTAAGCCTGCTTTTCCTCATTTGTGCTCATGTAAGATGTGCCAGAAATGGTCAGGAGCTTTAACTGTTGCTTGGACGGAATTTCCGATAAAAACTCTTACATGGAACGGCCCAGGTGGTGAACCGGCTTTTTATCGCTCTTCTAAAAAAACACAACGTGGTTTCTGTCCGAAGTGTGGTAGCACATTATGTGCACTTGATGACGGCTATGAAAACATCTCAATTACAATTGCTTCGTTACGCGAACCTAGCTCAGTAATACCTGGCAACCAACATAGCTATCAGGAAGAAGCACCTTCTTGGTGGAAAGTTAGAATAGAAAGTTAATTTAGGTTTTTCTCTAATATATACGTTTGATTAATGTCATTACCTAATTGATCTTCTGTTTTATCAGTAATTTTAACAGTAATTTTAAAGTTATTATTTTGGCAGAATTTTAAAGTTTTGGAGTTGTGCTCCTGGGCTCTCCATCCTAATTTCTGAAAATCTTATTCGCTAGAAGTTTTCGATAATAAGCCTACAACTTTAGCTCCCGCTGCTTTTGAGCGATGCTCAGGATGAACTAACAAATAACCAATACTAATTACTTTATCATCAGGATAATTTTAAATCACATTTACAAAAGCTATTAACTCTTCTTGCTCATATAATGCGAATACAAATTTTATCAGTTAAATATAACTTTACCACGAGGATATGATTTAAGAATACCTAGCTGTTCCCTTCTCTCCCTCACATAATAAAAAGAAATCATCAAAATAATCTATAAATTCTTGTAAGGCTTCCTGATGATTTTCGGTAATAATTTGAGCAATTAATCCTTTATGTTGCAAAGCTAATATCAATTTTTCTTTCATAAAACTTTCCTCATAAAGTGCCAGTCATAGCCCTTAATCCATTCTTTTATGGTACCAATGCATTTAAAACCTAGCTTTTCATAAAATGGTTTAGCTTGGAATTCAAAAGTATCTAATTGTATATATTTACAATTTTTGCTTTTTGCATATTGTTCTAATTCAGCAAATAACTTTCTACCCAATCCTTGCCTGCGGTAATTTTCATCTATCCAAAATATTGCTGATTATACGAAAGAATTCCTTGGTTAATAATTCTAGCTATTTCATCATTGCTATTTTCTTCGGTTATTATTTCTAATCTCATCTATTTTCTCTGATTATTTCTTCTCATCACCTTTTGTATAATACCTGCTTTACAAACTTTTTGGTCAGTTAACTCGAAATTAGCATATGAAAGCTCAAGCTTTATTCCTTGCCCTAACTCAGTAGGAACTACAGTAATGATAACTTCATCTATAAGATTATGCTGATCAAAAGACTTTATAAGCTCAGTACCTCCTAATAGCCAGATTTGTTGGGTTGGCTCGGTAACATTGAGATCTTGAATAAACACCTTAGGATTTTTAGAGATAAAAAATACATTTGATAAATCTGATTTCAAATTTCTTTTAGTAAATATATAGGTATCTTTTTCTTTATAAGGCCACTCGCCAAATCCTAAAATTTGTTCGTAACTATGACTACCCATTACTATAATATCTATTGAGTTATAAAATTCTGCATATCCACAATCCTCTCCTTCAATATTGTTATATGAGTTTAGCCAATCTACACTACCATTTTTATCTGCAATAAAGCCATCCTGGCTGGTTGCAATGTATAATATTATTTTCATTATTATCTCCTTATATTAACAAAATCCAATATTGTTTTAGCAGCATCTTTTGCACTTAAATCAGTTATATCTAACTCTAATAAATTAAGGTGAGAAATATTTATCATTTCAACTTTCCTTTTCACGAGCGTTGGATTAATACTCTTAAAACATTCTTTACGAGATGGAGTTATTATTCTTTTTAAATGTTCTTCCTTGTTTAATTTAAGCTTTACAGGAATAAAAATGGATTTTCGTTGTTCTGCCATTTGCTTAATTTGATTATATATTTGGTGATCATATTCGGTTTCTAGAAGCTCATTAGTAAAAATGAAGTTGTGTGCTTGATTCTGAGTTACAAAGTCAATTACTGCATACCTGATTATTCTAATTTTCTCCCAAGCAAATTCAGGAATAGAGCTAATTTTATCTAAATCAAGCAATGAAAATATAGGGTTATTAATCAGGTGATTATCAACCATCTTATAACCATATTTTGCAATTTCGCTGGCAATAGTATATTTACCACTTCCTGCAAGAGCTATTAGATACAGAGTTATGGGCTTGTTCATATATCTTCCATTAATTCGTTTTCTATTATCTTCAGATGGCTATCATTTCTGATTTCTTCAAAACGTGTAGATGGATATTGTGCTCTAAGAGGATTAACCTGCTTCTCTATACGTTTTTCAAAATTCCACATATATTTGAGAAAATCAAATTTAACCTTTTCTTTACAATTCGGCGCTCGATCATCAATTAATGGGTTTTTATTAAATAACCGCTTAAACACTCGATAATAGCAAGTAATCCTAGGATAGTTAAAATACAACACTAAATCAGCTTTTTGATAACGCATTTCAAGAGAATAGCTCATCCCATCAATAATCCAGCTTGGTTCATTAACTAAAGAATGCTGAATAGATAAAAAGTGTTCAGGATCTCTTTTCTGCCAATTATCTTTAAAGAAATACTTATCCAAATGATATACCGGTATACCAGTCAGAAGATGTAATTTATATGCAAAAGTAGATTTACCACTACCTGGTCTACCAAAGATCATAATTCTTTTATAAGCTGAATTTATATCTTTTCCTTTAGTAACCATATTACTTTGCCATCATCTAATGTTTTAATCTTTCTAAACCCTGCCTTTTCATAGGCTTTGATTGCACCTATATTGCTACTTTCCACGTCAACAAAGCAGGCTTGAAACTGAGGCCAAATATGCTCATCTAATATTTTATTTATAATTACAGCTCCTAAGCCCTTACCTACAAAGCTTTCTTCGCCGATAAATATATCAAAAGCAGCAAGTGATTTTGGCAACCCTTCAAGGGGAATATTATCCTCATGAGCAAAGTCATAAACATTATAATATTGAATATATCCTATTGGCTTAGAATCTAGCTGAATTATAAAAGCATGCATGGGCTTTTTGGTGTTATTTTCCAACTTATAACCATCTATATAAGTACCATATTTTTCTTTAATTAGATCATCTGACCATTTTATATCCTGATCCCACCACGCTTTAACATGTGGAGTTTCAAGCCATTTAAGTAACAATGACAGATGGGGTTCTTTTAATCTCTCAAATTGAATGAAATGATAAGCAGCTTGTTGTACTATATTTTTAACGAAATTTGTCTTTGCTGCTGTATAAGCTTCTCTATTATCTTTGTATTTTAAAGCAAGATCTTGCTTTAAGTTTAAATATTGTTGCTTTACTTGTTCATAAGTATTTAAATAATCTCTAAAAGCTCTTCTTGCAAACCACTCATAATGACTTACTTCAAATACATGCACGTGATGTGTTCTTTGCTTACCAAAGGGGGGCATACCTTTAACAAAGAATAATCGATCTTTTTTAGGGTTATCTTCCCAAAAATTATAATTTAATTGTTCTAATATAGAGATTATTTCTTGAGCTTGCTCTAAATTTTCTACTCCAATTATTATATCGATAATGGGCTTAGCAGGAAGATCGCTAATAGCAGTGCTACCAAAATGCTCAATCGCTTTAACCCAAGTAAATGACAGATTTGCTTTTAACATTTCAATTTCGTGCTCAGCTTTGCTTTTCCATTCAATCTGATGAGATATTATTTTTACTAAATCTTGTTTATGATTGTAAAATAATTTTAGGTAAATTTTGTGATATATTTTACGTAATACGTCTTTTAGCTTTACTAACTTCTCCAATAATTTCATTATACAAATTTAGATATAATTAAACTTAAGTTCAAAGCTACCTGATTTAGAGCCAAATATACTATGCAAAAAATAAAAGAAAATAACTTGCTAGAATACATACGAGAATTACAAAGTATCATTCAAAGTGGAATTGCTTATAGTAAGGATCATTATACTCAGGAACGTTTTGAAAGGTTAAATCAAATTACTGCTCAGATGCTTATAGAAAATTACCCTTTAGATGAAAAAATTATAAAAAGTTTTTTTGGTAATAATTCAGGTTATGCTACTCCTAAGGTAGCTGTAAGGGGTGCGGTTTTTAAAGATAATAAAATTTTACTTGTGAAAGAAAGTACCGACGGATTATGGGCGCTCCCTGGTGGATGGGCGGATATCAATTTAACTCCAGCTGAAAATATTAAAAAAGAAATATTAGAAGAAACTGGCTATATAGCAAAAGCTACTAAACTTATAGGATTATTCGACAACCGGCTTCATGAGCATAAGTCAAAATTTCAACATGTTTATATTGCCTTCTTTTTATGTGAAATAATTGGCGGTGTACCACAACTTAGTTATGAAACAACTGATATAGGATTTTTTACAGAAGATGATTTACCAGAACTTTCAACAGGAAGAGTTACATTAGAAGAAGTTAAAATTTGTTTTGAACATTATAATGAGAGCAATCTCTTGCCATCATTTGATTAGTAAATTTATGAGAATATTATGATAGAAATCTTACTTTATAACCCAAATTGGCCACAAACGTTTAAATAAGAAGCTGAGAAAATAAAGCAGGCATTCGGTGATAATTTCCTAGAAATTCATCATATTGGCTCCACCTCAGTTCCTGGGCTTGCCGCCAAGCCCACCATCGACAAGATTCCTGTAGTTAAAGATATTTTAGTGGTTGATAAAGCTACGAATAATATGGCGCAAATTGGCTATGAAGCTCGCGGCAGGGTAGAAAATATTTTAAATTATATACAGTAATAAAAATTATGATTATCCCACTAGCAATTTTAGGAACTTCACGAAGTAATGGCAATACCCTGCAAGCTATAAGAATGGTTTATGGAAATAATATTCCTATTATAGATTTAAGTAGTCTTAATATCACCCATATGATTATGACAATAAGAACCAGAGTGATGATTATATTCCTTTAATGAAAAAACTTGGCTTTAAGTTCATGGAAGAGGAGGTATTATTTAGAAACAAACCACATATTATAGCAGGCCTCAATTTACTTAACAAACAAGAGCCGTAAAGTACATTATTACAAATCCTAGTATATCTCTCTCTTAATACCAGGAGTAGATACTATGTTTAGATAATTTATAATTCTTTTGTTATATACTTTATTTGATTCGACATTTTCTCTATCGTTGTACCATTTCTTATAATCTTTGTTTATAAGGTCTCTAAAATATCTTGAATCCTTATGTAGGACAGATTCTATCGTAATCTTTTCCTGAGTTGAAGCTTGGTTATATGATTCGCGTGTCAGCAAAAACTTAGTTACATACTCATCTTTATAACTTTTGGTACATATTTCAGTTCCATTTGGCTGAAAACCAAGCCTTCTTAGTATAAGCTGAGAAACTTTATTATAGGACAAAGTTTGAGCATGTATACTTTCAATTTTTAATTCTTCAACAGCAAATCTTACTAATTCTTGGCAAATTCTAGTACAGTAACCTTTTTGATGTGAACCAGATGGAAATGCATAATGAATGCTAACCCAAGGAAGCTCAAGCTCAGTTTTAGGAGGATTTAATCCTAAACCTACTATACCTACTTTTTCTTCATTTTCTCCTTTTTCGCCTTTTTTACATACTGCATAAAAAGATAACCCACATTTATCATACTCGTTAATCATTTTGCCTATCCATTCCGTTATTGGTTGATCATCGGGATTAACATCTCCAACTAACAAAGCACGGCAATAAGGATCAGAATATATTTTCTTAATTAGATCTCTATCTTTTTGAGTTAAAGGGCGGCAATAAAGATTACCCTCTTTAATGATATAACCTTTTTTTGCAAAACGCTTATGTATAAAGTCCTTAATATTCTGTATCATAAATAGCTTCCTTTAGCAAATAATTAACAAAATGTTAACAACAACGATTGTCATAGTCAATTATTTTATCAAAAAGTTTTGCGTAGTTCTTGTAAAAAATTATAATTACATATTATATTAGGCATTTTACTGATTAATGAATTATAATATCAAGGTATCTAGCTAGCTATTAACATAATCTGTTTCAATTACAGCAGGTTGTATATCTAATACTGCAGCATTCCATTCAAAAAACCAGCTATTAGAAGTTGTTGGTATTTCCGCATCAATATATTTATGATTTAAGAAATCATTCACAATTTTATCATAATGTGTATTACTATTGGTTTTGAGCATATTATAGTTATGATATTCATTCAAAAATTTAGTCACTTCCTTCCCGGAATAATGCTCATCTTTTACTTCTTCAGGCTGAAATTTTAGTACCAAATTAGAAGCATATTCAACACCATACTGATTACGATAAATATGTAATATATCTCTATTGTCATCACACTTACTTATTTCATTAAAATTTATAATTGAAACTACGACGGTTGTAAGCAGAGAGAATACTCCCACCGGTACAGCCATTAATAATGATGACTCGCCTATCCGTGCACCTATTCCTATAAAGCCTACTGTCGGAATAGCAAAAAGTGATGGCAAAAATGTAGTTTCAGCAAATGTTCCTAATGAATAAAAATGCGCTCCACCAGCCAACAAATGATGTTTATAGCTATTATCATTAATAAGGCTAGCTACTTCTGTTCTATTATAATCTCTATCTTGAACATGATATTTAAAAAAATTAAAATACATTATAAAATACCTATTATTATATTTGCTTCTTTATTATTATTTCTTTAATTAAATCAAAATCTTCTAGCACTAAAGGGCGGCAATATAAATTATCTGTTTTAATTATATAACTATTATCTTTATAAAGCGTATGGATAAACTCTTTGGTAAGTTTGCTCATAAATAGTGTCCTTTAGCAAATAATTAATAAAACATTAACAACAGCGGTTGTCATAGTCAATTATTTTATCAAAAAGTTTTGCGTAGTTCTTTTAAAAAAATATAATTACATAATTATATTAGGCATTTTACTGATTAATAAATTATAATACCAAGGTATCTAGCTAGCTATTAACATAATCTGTTTCAATTACAGCAGGTTGCAGATCTAATACTGCAGCATTCCAATCAAAAAAGCCGCTATTAAACGTTGTTGGTATTTCCGCATCAATATATTTATGATTTAAGAAATCATTCACAATTTTATCGTAATAATCAGCATCTATAAAATTGCTTATAGTACATTCGTTTAAAAATTTAGTAACTTCTTTTCCAGAATAATTACTATACTTTACATCTTGAGGTTTAAACTTTTTTTCAAGATATCTATCAAATTCAACGCCATTATAATAATATGTATGCAATATATCTCTACAATCATCACACTTCTGTATGCTCTCTAAATTTACCCATGCACTTAATATAGGAAGAACGGATAACATTCCTCCATATAAAGCTGTCTCCGTTGCCAATCCTAATCCGATAACAATTATTGCAGGAATAGCCCAAATTGCAGGAATCACCACCGTTTCAGCAGTTGTTCCTAATGAATAAAAATGATTTTTATTAGCTAATAAATGATGTTTATCACTATTATTATTAATAAGGCTAGCTACTTCTGTTCTATTATAATCTCTATCTTGAACGTGATATTTAAAGAAGTTAGAATACATAAATGTTGTCCAAATGTAATATTAATTGTTTTGTTTATTTTGGTGAATTTAAAATAATTTTAATTTTTTATTTTTGATTAATTAATAGCTACTACAGTTACAGTTATAAAGCATAATTTTTCTTTGCTTACTATCTACAGGCAAAAATTTTAAATCTTGCTGTATTTTGTTATTGTTTAGATATTTTACTTTTCTACTGAGCTTAAAATTTTAATATAATATAATTAGCATTCTTTGTTGTCCATTACTTATCTCTTACCTTACTCGCTAGATCTTCCCAGAAATCTCTAAACTCTGCTCTTAAAATGCTCTTCGGAGCATATTTATACGCTCCTTGATACTCCAACCCAATAAAATGAATTTGTGGATCATGGGTTTTTAAAAACTTTTCTATATCTTCAAGATGCTTCTTTTTATGTGAAATAATTGGCGGCGCACCAAAAACTAGTTATGAAACAACAGACATAGCATTTTTTACAGAAGATAATTTACCAGAACTTTCAACAGGAAGAGTAACATTAGAAGAAGTTAAAATATGCTTTAAGCATTATGAAGAGAAGAAGCTAATGGCTTCATTTGATTGATAACATCTTAAAAATAAAATGCATTATATACTTTGATATATTTTAATATAATTTTATCTTTAACCTGTTTAAAGTTAGTAGTATTGATTCTATAATCTTAACTTACTCAAACAATCTTCTGAAGCTACTGATTTGTAACCTTCTCATAATAAGCCACCATGAGGTAAAAGAATTTTAGTAGTTAATATTTGTACTTCCCCTGTTCTTCCTTCACAAAAGAGTTTATTAAAAGCTTCATGAAATTCTTTGGCAATTGCTGATTGATTACCTTACCATCAGATATTGCTTTAATTTGTTTACATCCTGTCTTTTTGATCATGCTTCTGCAAGTTCAATCTTAGAATAAAAGTTATGCTATAAGCTTCATCCCTTGCTAATCTAGCAATATCATTTATAATTACTGTTATATTCAGTTTTTTATCCAGATACTTTAATAGAAAGTCAAATCCTTTATTGATACCTAATGACTCCAAAACTACCTCGTCTTTAATATATCCTATTATCTTTGAATATTATTCATAGAAAAGGGAGATGGTTTGGTTAAAATAGCTTCTTCTCTACTCTATCTTGGCTTATAAGCTTCAATGTTTTTCTGTAACATTTTTTTCAAGAGTTCTCTGTCTTGATTATTTAAATTTGGATAAAGAGAATCTACTTTATCTTCTTTAAGTTCTTCTTCTAGTTTTCTGGATTTTTGACCTAAACTTATATGTGGAGTCACATTTCTATTTATTGGGTAAACTTCAAATTGCTTTTTCCAATCTTCTAATTGGTTAGAGCTAACACCAAATGAACATACCATTTCAACACGTGGTTGAGGATTGTTTATAAAACTCACTTTACCTAATGTTAAATCAGAAAATATGACCAATTGTGCTTTGGAATCTTTAACTAAATAATATGGTTTTTTATGATCAATATCTATTCCATTATCTTTAATAATGCTAGAATCTGTATCTAATTTAGCAAAAATATAATTATCTTTTTCCAGACGCTCTTTACTTTCGATGCCTTGTCCTTCGTTTACAGTAAGGTGAGGCTTAGCAATTCCTAAAGCGTTCTTTTCAAGGCCAAGTTCTTTTGGTACAAAATCTGTTAAATGCTTTTGAGGATTATTTTGCATCACAAAGAAGCGTCCATCTTCCCTATATAATAATACCCACTCACCCTTCAAAATTTTACTTTTATCAATGCAATCTTTTTTTTGTAGCTCTAATATCAAATCATTTTGCATCGTGTTATTCATGTTATTAATACTAAATAGATTGAGAGGTTTTAAATCACCACTAACTTGGCTATTACAATCTTTTTCTAGCTTATCACGACAGATTTTAACTTTAATTGAGATATCATTAATATAATCCATAACCTCTTTAGGTATATTCTTAATATTATCATTTTGAGTAATATTTTTTATTAAATAGTTATTCAAAGCAGCCCATGTAATATAGCCCTGACTGCCAGGATTCTGTAGTTCTTTAGGTAAAACTTTAGTAATTGCCATATAATATTGGCAAGCAACTGAATAGATACTGTCTTTAGTAATAGTGTGATTCTTAAATTGTTCATCTAGGTTGCTAAATATAGTACTCATCTTTAGTCCTCTTACTAGAATTAAATATAAATTTATTAGAATAATAAAAGATATTAGATCTTAACCCCCTTCCAAGTAAACCTTAAATAAAGCTACCAAAGCTGCATTTCATTATTATTGGCATATTGATAATAGTTATTATATAGATGCCACCCTTGAAATTCAGCCTTTTAGATGGATCTCAGATACCCCAAAAACTAAATGATCTTTCCATTCCATATAAAACTCAAACTTTATATAATGGTCAAACATTTATTATAGTAGAAAAGGTAAATGATCAAGAAATAAGCCGCAAACTACAATTATATAACATCTAAGAACCATCAAGCAAAAATAAATCTTGGGTAAGTACTACACAAAAAGCATTAGAAGCTACCCCTAAGAAGAGTTATGAAGCTTATACAAGACATTATAAGTATAAACACAGTAAAAACATTACTTTTATATTTATATGAACCACCCTAACTTTAATAAGTTATGGTAGTTCACTTACCATCTTCTTTGAACTTAATTGCTACTTTGAAAAGCAGGCACCTGTATGCATATTGTAGTGATTAATACGCTCAGTAAACTTAATATTATTAAATCCTGCTTGTTCGCCAATACATCGTTAGCTTTTATAGTATTTTATAATTTCATTAGTTTTAGCTAGAACTTGATCCATATTTTTTATAGAGCTAATTCTTGCATTAGCTGGCAATGGAGCAACACTTCCAAACAGCATGATGATAAGCGTTAAAATTACTCTTTTCATTTACAATCTCTTAATTAGGCTTTTTATATATTACATGAAAGGTATTTATAGGATTATTATTCATAGTAACAAATTCCTGCTCATGACACCAAAAATTGCTAAGAATGTAAATATATAATAAGTGGGTAAGATCCTAATAGCACGTTTTTTTATAAACTGGCTACAACTATCATTTTGGTAACATATAACCACGCCGGAGATGAAAAAGAATATATCCACACCCTTTAATAAATACAGCTTAACTAGGATAAATTCATAGTTATTTTATTATATTTATGAGCATCAGATAAAAAATGAGCAAATATTACCATTCACGCTGCAATCGCACGCATAAGTTAAATATTATAGATTTCACCTTGGGAATTATTAGTATTTTTCTGTTTGCTATTACTAATTATAGATATTATTTATTAATTAAACATTAAGAACTATCGAGAGACATAATTAGCAACTATAAGTTTAGAGTTCAATAAGAAAATATATATTCTCAATTATTAGCAATAACAAATCAAAGGTATGAAAAGTATGACCAAATGTATTATACTTAACGGAGCTTCTAGTAGCGGCAAATCAACAATTATCAAAGCCCTACAAACACTTATGCCTGATTTAGCTCATGTAAGATTATCAGATATTGCCTTCCTTTATTTTGGTATGTTTCATGATAATTATTTTCATGATCCCGAATGGGGAGAAGTTAGATATAAACGCCAAGTAGCAATAAGAGAAATGGTTATTGCTCAAAGCTTAATTATGCTTAAGCAGGGATTTGATATCTGTATAGATACTACCTTTGATGGCCCCAAAGCAGATGAGATGATGCAATATTATCTAGGCAGCTTAAAAGATTTTAATCCTATTATGATTGGCATAATTTGTGATTTAGAAGTTTTAGAACAGCGTGAAATAGCTCGAGGTGATCGTAAAGCAGGCTGGGGACGCGCCCAAATTGAAGACGGCATTCATCAAAACAGACCTTATGCGTTTACAGTAGATAACACCACTAATTCACCTGAGGAAACCACAAAGATAATTTTTAACAACCTCAAGAATTTTTAAGAGCTAGCTTGCAGGTACTCAACAGGCTATAACATTTGGCTGGAATATGCTGATTGATCACTCTTTCTTAACCACAAAGGTAAAATCGTTAAAAATTTTTGTGGAAGTATATTATATTTTTCCAACTCGCTAAGAGGACACCAGATAAATTTTACAGGATCTTCTAAGGATTGCGGAGCATGTTTTATGCTTAAACCATCGCACTTTATCTTAAATACCATGTTTATCTCATGATACAATCTTCCTTTATTATTCCAAGAACACTCAAGAACTCCTAAGAACTCTTCATAGACCGTATTAATACCCAATTCTTCTTTTATCTCTCTTCTTAAAGCTAACCAGGCTGGCTCACCAAGTTCAACATGACCCCCAGGTAAGAAAAATTGGTCGGTATTAAAATTGGTATTTTTTTCTGTTGGAGTGAGTAAAAGTATATGATTTTCTTCCACAATGACTCCTCTAACTTTAACTACTATATTGTTCATTTATAAGACCCAAACTATTATATCTAACTGATAAAACATCTTTTTAAATAGTCTTAAAAAAGCTTAATAATAAATTTTCTATACCCATATTTTATAAAAATATCCTCAATCCAGCAATTATTAATGCAAAATTAACAAAAACTTTATTGCATATCAAGTTTAATGTGCCAATTAAAATATTAACCTTACACATAAACCAGATACTTTATGGATGACCCAACAATAATTTATATATGCTATAACTCATAATTTCTTACAATTATTAAACTTATACGTACAGACTAGACAAACGAATAGTTGAGGCATATATTACAAATAACTTTACGTACATTGTTACATATCACATAATATAGTTAAAATGCTTATGAAACCGATTGATCTTCAAAATTACCTTCATAAAAATATTCCTATTTCAGTTGCTTTAGGAGTAGAGGTCAAAGATGCTACTTGCAGCAGGGTAGTATTAAGCGCTCCAATTGAGTTAAATATTAATCATAAAGGAACAGTGTTTGGGGGTAGCTTGCACTCTTTAGCTACTTTATCTTGTTGGGGTTTAGTTTTTATGAATCTAGCAGATTATCCGCTACCAACGGAGATTGTTATTGCTAATAGTGAAATTAAATACCTCACTCCCGTAAAAAACAATTTTACCGTAGAGTGTTCTACAATCGATAAACATGATTGGATACAATTTAAAGAAGTACTCGATGAAAAAGGTAAAAGCCGTATTAAGCTAAATGCTAATATTTATCAAGGCGGAGATTTAGCAATTGATTATCAGGGAGTTTTTGTGGCAATTAGTAAAAAATAATACTGTTATATAATCTCCTTAATTCTAGGTAAGCCTTACGGGTATTTTGAAACAATTTCTAATTATTATTAAAAACAAAATATAAACTATAAATATACATTCATATCAAATACCATATCAATCAGTAGCTTGATAGTAAGAACTCAGCTTTTTACATCTATTCAAAATAGACCTTCCCATGCTTATAAATTTTACCTTACTATAGCTACTTACTACACAGTAGTTTATATAAAAAGTTATTATGCATCCAGGTAAAAGCTAAGCTTTTGCTAGATATAAAGTATCTAAATTTTATTTATTTTTATTAGCAGAAATTGTGTAATAGCGAAATCTAACATCTTAGCTTTCTCTTATGTTCAATCTTATTTTCAACTACCTATAGCAACTTAGCTTGCACAATAATATATTCATATTAATAATTATTAATTGAACATTTCAACTATAACTTGAAAAAGTTATAAAATTTGCTATGCATATTCTGTCGTTTAGTTAGGAGGCATGATGGTCGCTTTATCAAAAAAGATCTTAATTTTAACTTTTTTACCAGCAATAATTTTTATTATTTACACCCTAAGCTTTTATCACACCATGCTGCTATGGGATCATTTTGATATACTATTTTATGTCGAAAAATATTATCAAGGTACTTTGACTTTACTGGACACCTTTCAACCTCATGGCAGTCATTTTCATACTGTGGGTTATTGGTTTATGCTAGCCAATTTAATTTTAAGCAAGGGCAATCTTTTATACGATGCTATAGGAAATATTATTTTTACTCTGATAGCTTTTGGTTTTTTATATATCCAAATTAAAGAAACCGCTTCTCAGCTAAATAATTATAAATTTTTACATTTTTTTTTACCTATCGCAGCATTCACTCTCTTTTCCTTAGACCAAGCGAGCAACCTTGTATGGGGCTGGCAAATTGCGGTATTTATTAATATATTAGGCACCATATTAGTAATAATAAATTTAAGCCGTACTAAGCTAACTTTATCAAACATGATACTTGCTATAATCGGGGTATTTATTGCTTTTTATACTTTTACTACCGGCCTTGCATTATGGCCAATCGGACTGACTTTAATTTGCTTACATCAGAATTTACCAATTACTAAGAAATATAATTATATCATTATCTGGCTAGTTTGCGGTATAGCTATCATCTCGCATTTTTACTTGGCTATTATTAGCCAATCTTTTTCAGTAAGCACTTTAAATTTATTTCAAATCATTAAATATTTAGGTCATTTTACTTTATTATATATTGGTTCTCCTATTGTGAGGTTTGCCAATGATTTGGCACCTTTATTTACCATTTTAGGTTTAAGTATATTTGGTTGGTTTATATGTTCCTTTAGAAAGCAACCTAAAATTATTACCATTGCCCTGCCCTACATTGCCTTTATACTATACGGTCTAGGTACAGCTATACTCACAGCTTTTGGTAGAATGGAGTATGGCCCTAATCAAGCTTTAATTAGTAGATATATCAGCTTTGCAAACTTTTTTTGGTTAGGTATCTTTGGTTTAATCATCATAAGCATCCTCGTAAAAAAACAAAATCAATCGCAACATACTCATAAAATATTGATAGGATTACTAACTATAATACTTTCATTAAAGCTGATTAACTCTATTCAAGTCAGTAAAAAAAATGCATTTATATCTTACAAATATAGAACCTTAGAAAAACTCATTGTTGAACAATATCCAACTATGAGCGAACAAAATTTATCCACGCTATATTGGCATATGGAAAAACTCCAAAATGGGCTTAAGTTTCTAGCGGAAAAACGTCTGAATTTGTTTAGACACCTTCCTGAACCTGAAGATCAAACTTTGATACAACAATAACAAAAAATATTTTATGGATGATAAGATGAGCGTCAGGCCCCTACCACAGCTGCTTTCGATAATTGTTCCTATGTATAATGAAGAAAAAAATGTAAATCTTTTTATAGATTCTCTTATTAGCATTTTAAATACACAAAATTATCTTTTTGAAATTATCTGTATTAATGATGGTAGCACAGATGGGACTTTGCTTACTTTACTAACAAAGCAGCAATCTATTCCTCAGCTAATAATATTAGATTTTGCCCGCAACTTTGGTAAAGAAGCTGCTTTAACCGCAGGAATGGATCATGCTCAAGGTGAAGTGGTGGTGCCTATTGATGCAGATCTTCAGCACCCACCTCAGCTAATTCCCGTTATGATTGCTAAATGGCAAGAAGGATATGATATGGTTTTGGCTAAACGCAGCAGTAGAAATGATGAATCTTACCTTAAAAGATTTAGCGCATATATTTTCTATAAATTGATTAACTCACTTTCAGATACCAAAATTTTTGAAGATGTTGGAGATTTTCGCTTATTAGATCAAAAAGTTATAAATGTTATCCGTAATTTACCAGAACGTCATCGGTTTATGAAAGGGATTTTCTCATGGCCTGGCTTTAATAGTATTACTATAACTTTTGATGTGCAGGCAAGAAATGCTGGTAATAGTAAATGGAGTTTCTTTAAATTATTATCTTTGGCAATGAATGGCTTAGCTTCTCATACCACCTTTCCTTTACGTGTAGCTGGTTATATTGGCTTAGCAATCTCTCTCTGTTCATTAACTTATGCTGCATGGCTAGTTATTAAGACCATCGCTTATGGTGGAGATGTACCTGGATACGCTTCTTTAATGGTTGGCATTACCTTACTGGGAGGCATCCAACTAACTTTTATGGGAATTTTAGGAGGATATTTAGGCAGAGTATATAACGAGGTTAAACAGCGTCCTATTTATGTGTTACGTGAGGTGATTTATGCCGTTAAGTAGTAACAAATTACTACCCCCTACTCATAAATTGCTTCGTTTCATAGTTGTAGGAATTATAGTCACCCTTATTCATGCAAGCATATTAGCTTTGTTAGTTGAAGCAGCACACCTAGCGGTCTTACCAGCCAATTTTATAGCTTTTTGTATAGCTTTTATTATTTCTTTTTTAGGTCACCATCATTGGTCGTTTAAATCAACTGCTAAATATCGCAATAGCTTGCCTAGATTTTTGGCCTGTGCCCTTTTAGGCATATTATTTAACCAAGTAATCATGTGTATTAGCATAGAAATACTTAGGCTAAATTATCGCATTGGCTTTATCATTATTATCTGTGTAATCCCCATTATTACATTTATAGTTAATAACTTTTGGGCTTTTAAACATTAATAATACCCTGATTATTATGCTCTTTGAACTTTCATCAAAACCCATCAACAGCTAGTAATTAGCTATAATTCTTAGCTTCTTTTGTAGGCATATTATTTTTACAATCATCCTTGTTTAGTTACAATTTAATTGACAAAGCGTTAACTTTATTATAAATTTAAAATAGTTGTTAACATACTTTGCTGAAATTTTATTATAGAAAGGAACATTAAAATGTACTTAAATTTTTGTAAATATCATGTTCAAGATAGAGATTATACTAGAGCAGAGGTTGCAAGCCTTATAAATAACGATACGTTTAAGCATCATATTTTATCAAATGGGCAGCATTTTTATTCCTTAGGTAGCACTGCTGAAACTTTAGCTGTACCTTTGGGTATAGCAGCAGCGGCTGTTGTAATTGTTAGTGCTATAGCGGTTACAGCTTTAGCAGCTAGTAACATTGAGGAAGATAATGAGAGCTGCAGTAGCAGCAACAACCATACTACTACAAATAACTATTATATTGGTGGCGCCTACTACAATAATAATAACCGTTATAATTCAGGATTCAAAGTAACTGATATTAAAGATGACCATTATTCCGGTAGAGAAGTTACCAAATTTTTGAATGAATATTATGATTATAATTTATTTCAATTTAACAAATCAGCCCATTATGGTAATATTATAGATAATCTTATAAATCATAAATATGCTGAAGCAGATATACCAACTAACTACAATAGTAACTTTTTTAGTTGGGATGCTGCTGTCTTAGATACAGATTATTTAATGAGCTAATATTTGAATTTGAGAAAGTTTAATAATTAAACTAGGATGGTCTCACGCGAGTAGAGTAATATTTATTAAACTTTCTCAACCAAATTATTAGCGCAATATAACAATATTAATTTATTTTTATATCACATCTTCATTGCATCTATATTTAATAGCTCATATAAACTATTACTTGAATAAGTACTTTATTATTCTTAGAGTAATAACTCATCGATCAATAAATTATAATTTATGAAAAATAAGCTTATATTACTAATGGTCTTAGTTATTGCAACTTCGTGCATTACTCGTCCACATATCAAATTTAATCAACATCAATTTATTGAGCAAAACAGAAAAATTGAGAATATTAGAGTAGCATTAGTTTTAGGTGGTGGCGGATCGAGAGGAGTAGCCCATATTGGCGTATTGGAAGTATTAGAAAAGCATAAAATACCTATTGATTTGATTGTAGCTACTAGTGCAGGAAGCATTATAGGTGCTTTATATGCTGATTCTTTATCTGTTCCTCAAATTAAGGAAAAGATTTTTCAATTAAATAAATGGGATATACTAGATCTTTCTATTATAAACACCATTAATTTGCTCTATACTACTTCTGGGCTTATTGAGGGTAAGCGGCTTGAAAAATTTCTAAGCAAAAACTTAACTATTGCTAATTTTGAGCAAGCCAGTATACCTGCCGTGTTCGTAGCTACTGATATTTTACAACAAAAAACATTCATTTTTAATAAAGGGCCATTGATCCCTGCGATTATGGCTTCATCTGCCATTCCGCCGGTAATACCTCCTGTAGAAGTTTATAATAAGATCTTAATTGATGGCGGCGTAATGGAACCGGTACCAGTGAGAATAGCTAAAAAATATCATCCTAAAATTATTATAGCAGTGGATATTTGTGAGCCTCCTCCATCACAATCATTACCTAAGAATACTCTAGATCTAACTTACTGGGCATTATGGGTTTCCTACAATGAGCTTGCTCATCTTCAAGGCGGCATTGCTGATATAGTAATTAAACCAGAATTAGAAGGATTTGGGATGTTTAATAATGATCATACACATGAATTATATAATTTAGGCGTAAAAGCAGCCGAAAAACAAATTCCTGCAATTAAAGCAAAACTAAAAATGATTGGTTCTTAACGACGTGATAATAAGCAGTAGTAGCTACTGCTTATTATTGATAAAAGAGAACAACTATATCGTTTAAATGATTAAAATATTTTAGCTTTATGCACTAAAACCCGCTACAAAGCCCGAAGACCACGCCCACTGGAAATTATATCCACCAAGCCAGCCGGTAACATCTACCACCTCTCCTATAAAATATAAATTTGGTACTTTTTTTGATTCCATAGTTTTAGAAGATAACTCTCCAGTACTCACCCCTCCTGCAGTTACTTCAGCCTTTAAGTAACCTTCAGTACCATTAATATTAATTTTAAAACAATGTAGGGTTTCAGCAATTTTTTCTAATTCTTTCGCTTTATAATCTATAAGCTTTTTAGGTGTAATATTTGCTGTACACCAAGTTTCTACAAATCTATTAGGCAAAAATTCTTTAAGAATATTAGCAAGCAAAGTTTTGTTATTTTTTTCTTTAATAAATAATTCTTTTAAATTTAAATTAGGTAATAAATTAATATTAATTATCTGATTTTGTGGTTGCTTAATATAAGAAGAGATTTGTAGAATTGCAGGCCCGCTTAAACCCCGGTGAGTAAATAAAATATTTTCTTTAAAAGCAGCCGAATCATAATTCACTATTGATGGAATAGATATACCACTTAAGCTTTTAAAAAAATCTAGATCATACTCACTTACGGTAAGCGGTACTAATGCAGGATAAGTAGGAACTATATTTAAACCAAATTGCTTAGCTATACGGTAACCAAAATCTGTTGCACCAATTTTAGGGATAGAAAGACCACCAGTAGCTACAATCAATGATGTTGCTGAAAAATCCCCATCATTTAGTGTCTTTATTATGAAATCTTCACTTTTATTAACATCCATTATTGTACTGTTAAGTAAGATTGTGACATCAAATTTTTTACACTCTTCAAGTAACATATTAATAATTTGTCCTGAAGATCCATCACAAAATAACTGCCCTAAGGTTTTTTCATGATAAGTAATATTATATTTTTCTACTAATTTTATAAAATCATGTTGAGTATATTGTGATAAAGCAGAAATTGCAAAATGAGGATTATCAGAAAGATAATTTTTAGGGGTAGTATAAAGGTTAGTAAAATTACATTTTCCACCACCAGAAATTCTTATCTTTTCACCAATTTTATTACTATGTTCTAGTAATAATACTTTTCTGTTACGTTTTCCAGCTTGAGCTGCAGCCATAAGCCCTGCAGCTCCCCCTCCTACTACTATAACATCATATTGGGTAGCCTGCACAAATTTATCCTAGTTTTCATATTAAGCTTTGAGTCCTTAACATATGAAAAATCAAATTAATAACAACTATATTTTCTATAAATGGATAATTTTATACAATTAATCTTATAATACTTTATTCTTAGCGTTTGCTTTATAACCTTAAAAGGCTTTAGATTAACAATCTCAAAAAAGTTAACAATTGGTTAATATAAAGTTGACAAAGTTATAATTTTGCTATAATATAACAATTAGTTAAATAACTACCACTCTGAATTGCTAACTATAGGCCAGTAAAATGCAAATACTTGTAGATAAACTAAACTATTTAATTAGAACAGATCTATCAAAACTTACTGAAGATATAGCAATTAATAATCCAACCGGGTATTTATTGAAGGATGACAAATCCGGTATAGTTGAACCTATAACCATTATTTCTTTACATTTAAAGCTCCATACTCTTCCTTCGTATTTTGTAGAAATTTCAAACAAACACCAAACTAGTATTAACAACTTAAGCAGCATTATTGAGGATAAACTTAATCAGGCTTTAGCCCAAAACAAATGCACCCAAACCACAATTGATGGTATACAATGGTACATAAAAGCAGCCAATAGTTTAGAAGATATTAGCTTTATTATTAATTATCTTAACAGCATTGTTGAATTTACACCAACAACGCAACTTATTCTTACCAACTCAGGTAGAGCTAAACTTAAACAAGATAGCGGTTTATTCTCTACAGCCAGTTATCTCACCCGTCCTTTATTAGGTTTAGAAGAAATATCCCAAAACAGTGAACAAAGCTATATTGAGAGCTTAATTACTAAAAAAGCTACTGAAATTTTGTTAGCCCGTGGAATACAAATTTCCGAAGAAGAAATTGCAAATGAGCAACTTTTATATCCTCATAAGTCTTATTATGATGCACGTGATGATATTGCTGAAAGAAAAAGAGAAGAACTTGAACCAACTTTAAAAGTTGAAGCCACTAAATGGCTAATACAAAATGAATTACTAATAACCACTCCTGCAATTATCGATCCTGCTTTGAAAAAAGCTAATATGATTATAAGAGCAATTCAAGCTACTCTTACTAGCAAAGCAACTAAAGCATATCAAGAGACTACAGAAAATCTGCTAAAAACAGATAACCTGGTGATAGCAACCAGGAAAAAAGCTCAAAAACAGCACGATATTCCAACTTTTCTAAGTGAAGAATTTAATAAATTAAATAAAAGATCTGTTCAGTTAATTGAAGATTTTAAACAAGAAGATGATCAAATGACAATTAGTTATCCATTAAGGGTAGCTTTAGCAGCGGAATATTTAGAATTTGTTTATACTAACTACAAAACACAAACCGTATCTCAAATTGCTGATACAACCAATAATATTGTTCAAGATCTAACCCAACGTATGAGCTTACTTCAGAATTCTTTACTTATTTCAGAGCCGGCAGCTGAGAAGAAATTCTTTACTAAAGACGCTGATGGAACTTTGCAACTTGATAATGGTAAGTATCAGCATTTTATTGGTGTATTATCCGCTCAAGTGATCCACAAAATTACTACAGAAACCGATAACATTATTAATGTAATAAATATTGGTTTAGCCGGTGGAGAACAATTAACCGATTTAATTGCCCAAGAAAGAGCCAAAATCCAAACTAAAAATGATGCTAACCTTTCAAATAACAGATTTCCAACCTATTATACATTGCAATTACAGCTTTTTGATCAATTTTTAATCAAATTTATTCACAATCAGGCTCGAAATGGTAATATAGGACAACTTAATTTAGCAGATAATAACCTTAAAACATTGCTTGCTAGCAAGGTCGAGGCAAATCTACGCATTCAATTTTCTGATATAACTGAAAGCTATGCCCATACTGAATCTTTTACATTAATAAAATCATTATGTGATTTAGTAGATGGGGTTGTAAATGATCAGTTTTTCACTAACCGTCCAATGTATTTATTAGAACATTTAATCCCTTTAGGTGAAAAAACACTTAATATATATAACAACATTGATCTCCTTAAAGAAAATAAAGTAGCAACAGCTACCGCTGCACCTTTTATTATAGCTAATAATATATCTTTCAATACAGCTGTAATAGGAAGCAGCGTTTTAACCATGTATATTAGTGCAGTACTTGCTATATTGTACTCAGGCGTGTCTTTGTTAGGCAGCTTGGCTTTATCTTTATTTAGCTTACCTATTGTAGGTATTATAGCCGCTTTAGGAGGAACTATTATTGGATATGAAAAAGTTAATCCAGGAACCATAGATAAACTCAAACAATATTTTACTTCTACTTCTTTTATCCATAACTTAAGTACAAGAATAGCAAATTTTGGGATAGGAGCAGGTTCTTCATCTGCTTATGTAACCTCCAGGTTAAATTTTAGCGTAATTAATGCGGCTTTAGTTTTATCACTTCCTTTGGCTATAATAGGTTATCCTATACCATTAATCTTGGCAGTGGCAACAGCAGGCACCCTTAAGACATTACCTCAATTTAATCTCTTAAAAAATCTTGCTGCCAATGTAGCTCAATTATTTGCAGCTTTTACTAATATTTTAAAAAATAACTTTGATCTTACTCCTTTTATATTGAAAATAGCTAACAATAAGCATACTCCTGAACTTTTTACCTTATATATACAAAAATTTGTATTATTTTTATGGATTAATTTAGACCGTTCTCTCTCCCAGCAGCAGGCACTCAAAATTTTCATTCAAAATGCTGTGAATAAAGGCATATTGCCATCAGAATTGATAGCTACAGAAAGTACCCAAAATTCTGCAATTTCTGCAGCACGCAATGCCAGCACTTTGATTTTTAAATCTATTTATGAATTTACCAAAAGCCCAGAGCTTAGCAAGTTAGTAGGAGATGTAATTCAAGGAAGAAAATACATCAATAAAAATATATTAGAGCAACAACAAACTATACAAAACTTACACCTAACACAATCGAGACTTAAAGCATTAAAGCTACAGCCCTCCCTTACTGCCCAAGAAAAAACCGAGCTACAAGATTATAATATAAAAATCCAAGAATTAAATAAAACTATTAATGACTACCGTAAACATCTTAAAACAGATTTAACTAATATAACTCATGATGTATCAAATAATCTTAAGAATCTAATTACCAGTTTTATTTCAAAAGATAACTCTATTTATGTAACTAATGTTATTTTGAATTTTATTAACGCTACTCACAATCAAATGACTGCAGAACAGTTAAAAAGCCTTTCAAGAATAAACTTTAGCTATAATGAAATACATAACCTTACCGCTCAAGGCATGGATATATTAAACAGGATAGCTACTTCTTTCTTTGCTAATTTTAATAATAGGATTGATAATAAGCTAATTGATGAGTTAATTGAAAGTAGCCAGCAAATTCTTAAAGTTTATACTACCCCTTCTCCTTATGAAGGCCAAATCGGCAAAATTGCTGCTATAAGAAAAGCTATTTATCAATATGCAGAGATCGCCAATAGTGCAATCGCTTTAATTAATAAAGCCCTTGATATAGCGGTAGATATTATTAATGATAATAAATTTAAGCAAGAACTAACCAGTTTTATCTCAAATTTAGCTTCCTACACTATGAATAATACTAGCTTGCTAGATAAAATTATGCCGATTACTATTCCAAATCCTGGTCAAGCAATAATTCCAACACAATCTCAACCAGAAACTATACAAGCTGCTTCATCTAATAGCACATGGCATAGCAATCTTGAGCAAATTAATAATTTTGCTGATGTACGGGTAAAAAATTTTCAAGTAAGAGCAATTGATTTTATTGCCCAAAAACGTAATGCATATTCTACCAGAAGATTTTATGTCAAAATGTTTGTATTACCCTTATTGTCTATAGCACGTCTTTCAGTTAAACATGCAATACCTGCTAAAATGGATATAAGAACTACTACAATTAGCAAAGATACATTAGGTAACTTACAACCGTCCAAGATATTTAAGATAGTTAATCCACTTAAAAGCTTTTTAAAAGGTATAAGTAACTTAACAAGACTAGCAGCCGATTCTCAAAAACAGTCTTTACCTAAATTTTTGTTAGTTACCTTACCGTTTAGAAGCATGCTGTTTGGGGCATATTGTCTCAAAACACTTGGCCAATTAATGTTACTACCCATATTGAATTATGGATTATTACTTGAAGCTGTAAAAATATTACTGAATATTTTTAATAACAATTATACACATAGGCTATTATATTTTAGACCAATCGAAATTTTCTTTAAGAGATGGTATAAAAAAGACTTAAACAATTTACGGGATTTAGTTGAACAAAAATCTAAAGAAGCTGATAAGAACAATTCTTATGTCAATCTTGGAGAAATTTTAACTAAATCTGCCTATCAAAAAAATATGCTTACAAATGGAATTTTTAAATCTTTTTTATATTCTCTTGATTTTGATAGCAAGCTAGCAAGCGAAATGAAGACCATGCATAACTTAGATTTTTATGGAATCACTATTGATTTAAAAACCCTGGCAGACCTTGCTGGCAAACAACATTTTGAAATTACACATTGTAATTTTGTCGGAGCCCAAGTTAATTTAAACGCCGTTCCTTCTAATAACATTGATAGCGTAGTAAATACTATTGTTCAAAAAATAAAGGACCCTATTGAACAGCAACAATTTAGAGATGTTATAGCTAAAGCAATAAGTTTTAAAACTGATATGAGTAGATAATTACTAATTTAACAAAAAGCAGTTATTTAAAAGGATAAGTAATAAATCTTATCCTTCCCAGCTCCCGTATAAAGCATTAGCCGCTCCTTTATGATAGGCCCAGTAACGATCACCATAAGACCAATGCCAAAATTCGGTTGGATAATTAACAAAATCTACTGCCTCTAATGCCCTATTCATTATATGACGATGAAATTTAGCCTCATTAGAAATTTCATCTGAGCTAGTAAGGGACACTATTCCTTCAGTATCGTGTGCCCAATCTTTTGGATGAATGCCCATATCCACGGCCTCACCTTTATCATTAAGCAAGTATACATCAAAAGCTGCACCAGTTGAATGAGGAGGTATATTAAGGGATTTATCTTTATTAACTACCGGAGAAACCATTTTTATAGTTTCATCAAATATCATTTCTTCTGGCCAATCAGGATGCAAATATGCAATCTTAGCAAAACGCATATCAAATAATTTTTTTTGTAATTTAATACTTCTATAACCTTCATACAAACAAAATTTAAAACCCTGAGGAAGTAAGCTTTGAGCTTGCCTTAACCTCTCATACACCGTTTTTCTTAATTTAGTATAATCATTATTATTAGGAATTTCTGGTGAAGAACCATAAATAATTGCGGTTTGCAAGGTAAGGTCAAGCATCTCTTCCTGATTATCTTTAATCTCTATTGCTAAAATACGTGGATCAGCAATCAATATAATTGCTTCATTTTTATTACGCTCTGTCATAACCATCTTCTTACTTTAACAGCACTTATACATAAAGTTTAATAAATCCACTTTGAATTTAAAAGGGTTTATTTATTAGAGACTTATTAAAGTTAGAAAAAAACGGAAAAAAACAGAATTTATTTAGATATGAAAGAGCATTGCAGGCAAGCTTTAACACTTTAGTGGACTGAGTTTTAAAAGAAGCCTCTTTTACCTACCTAGGAAGAAATTCGAAATGACGTACAGAATCTTTAATTTCATCAAATAAACGATAATTAATTTTAATTTTTTGATTAAGATCAATAGTAATCAGCTGATTATCAAGATGAGTTCTAAGAGTTATATTTACCATTCTTCCTTGATCTGAACGTTGTAACGTTTCTATTATTTCAGGATTATCAATTTCTAAAGCAAGACGAGGATAATTATCTAAAATAACATTAATTAAATATTCAGCTTTTTGAACAATTATTCTAAGCCCTCCACCTTCATCACGATAGGCGTTAACTTCTAAATATAGCGGTCTTCTAGTTTCAAATAGATTTTTAGCTGCATCAAGTAGATCTTGATCAAAAATTGAAACTTCATATGTATGAAAAGGATCGGAAACAGCAATATAAGCAAAACGCCCCTTTTGAGAAACGCGCATTCTTACCTCAATGGGTAATACTGCCAGTTTATAAACTCTATCCTTACCACCCACAATTTCGTTTAACGTTTCATAATCTACCATATGCAACTCATCAATATATTTTTTATATTGATTCAGTGGATGATCATGAAAATAGAAACCAAAAGCTTGATATTCACCTTCTAACCTAACATCAAAACTATACTCTTCCAATTTTGGTAAGTTAAGCTTGTTGATACTATGCAAATTAGTAGAACCTAAAGATTCAAACAATCCTAATTGAGAGCTATTACTGGCCGCTTTTAATGAATCATAAAACTTAATAATATGTTCAATTTGCTCAACAATTTCAGCCCGAACCGGATGTATAGAATCAAAGCTCCCAGATTTAGCTAAATTTTCTATAAAACGCTTATTAATAATTAGCCCATTAATTTTTTGTAGAAAATCTTCTAAATCCTTAAATGCTCCTTTTTCCATTCCAACTTTAATAATTTCATCAATCTGGCCTACTCCAATATTTTTAAGAGCCGCCATACCGTAACGAATACATTTTGTTCCCTGCTCATCTAACTCTAGACTAAATTTAGCTTGGGATTTATTAATATCAGGAGGTAAAATCTTAATTTTAGCATTCTTAGCTTCTTGTAAGAAAATTGCAATTTTCTCTGTATTCATTAATTCTAAATTTAAGTTGGCAATTAAAAACTCTACTCTAAAATTAGCTTTTAAATATGCGGTTTGATAAGAAATTAAACCATAAGCAGCCGCATGAGATTTATTAAATCCGTAGCTAGCAAATTTCGCTACCAGATCAAAAATATGGCTAGCTTGGTTTGCTTCAATGTTGTTTTTAATTGCACCAGTTACAAATATTTCCCGTTGTGCATCCATCTCTGCTTTAATTTTCTTACCCATGGCTCTTCTAAGTAAATCCGCATTACCCAAAGAATATCCAGCAAGAATTTGCGCCAGCTGCATTACTTGTTCTTGATAAATTATTACCCCAAAGGTTTCTTTAAGAATACCTTCTAACAATGGATGGATATAATCTGGCTCTTCTAGTCCATGCTTACGAGCGATATAGGAGGGAATATTATCCATAGGACCTGGCCTATATAAAGCGCCAAGAGCTATTAAATCTTCAATAGAATCAGGTCTTAACTTTCTTAAAGTATCTCGCATTCCTCTGCTTTCAAACTGGAACACCCCTACCCCATCACCTTGAGATAGCATTTCATAAGTTAGCGGATCTTTAAAAGAAATTTTTTCAATATCAACTAGGATATTTTGAGTTTTAAGTAGATCTATTGTATGCTGAATGATGGTAAGAGTCTTTAATCCTAAAAAGTCAAATTTAACTAGCCCTGCCATCTCTGCATATTTCATCGAATATTGGATAACAGGAATTTCTGATTTTTGATCACTGTAAAGTGGTACAATTTCAGTTAAATCCCTATCCGCTATCACTACACCTGCGGCGTGAGTAGAAGCATGACGATAAATACCTTCTAAGCTTAAAGCAATATCCACCAGTTTTTTAACTTCTTCACTGCCTTTAATTTCTTTTTGTAAATTAGGTTCTAGATCAATAGCCTGAGCAAGAGTTACAGGGCTTGCAGGGTTATGTGGAACCATTTTACTAATTTTATCTACCTGCCCATAAGGCATTTGCATTACTCTTCCCACATCCTTAAGTACTGCACGAGCTTGCAACTTTCCAAAAGTAATAATTTGAGCAACCCTACTTGAGCCATATTTATTTCTTACATATTCAATGACCTGATCTCGCTTTTCTTGACAAAAATCAATATCAAAATCTGGCATAGAAATACGATCAGGATTAAGAAAACGCTCAAATAGCAAACCAAAGCGAAGAGGATCTAAATCAGTGATCTCAAGGCACCATGCGACAAGCGAACCAGCACCCGACCCTCTTCCTGGACCTACTGGTACATTATTTCGCTTACTCCATTTAATAAAATCTGAAACTATTAAGAAGTAGCCAGAAAATTTCATCGAAGTAATAACTTTTAATTCAAAATCCAGCCGCTCTTGATATTCTTTAACAACTTGGGTAAATTGCTCATCAGCAAGGTTTTCAAGTTCCTTTTTCTGTATAAGTCGAGCTTCTAACCCGCTATTTGCATTATCAATAAGAGATTTATCCTCATCTTCTTGATTATTCCCGGTAAAAGTCGGTAACATTGGTTTTTCAGGTTCACTCATCACCGAACAACGTTCAGCGATAAGCATAGTATTAGCTAATGCCTCAGGCAAATCAGCAAAGAGCTCATTCATTTGAGCTGTATTTTTAAAATAATGTTCTTTAGATGATTTAGTCCTGTCCTCTACCATTAAATAGGTGCTATTGGCAATGCACAACAAAATATCATGGGCTTTATGCATGCTCGGAGCATCATAAAAAATCTGGTTAGTCGCCACTATTGGTAAATGCTTATCAAAGGCCAGATTTAAAACTTTTTCCTCAAGCACAGCATCATAATCATCATCTCTTTCTATTTCAATATATAGCCGATCACTAAAATCATTTTGTAATTCATTGATATAATCATTAGCTTGGATGCTCTGCCCAGCTTTTAAAAGCTTATTTAACCTGCCTTTATTCGAAGCAGTTAGAGCAATTAATCCATTGCTATGTTCTTTAATAATCTCATAATGTATTGCAAAGCTGTGTAATTTAGGAACAGGATTAAGATAAATTTGACTAACAATATGCAGTAAATTTTTATAACCCTCTTGATTTTGAGCATAAAGATTTAAACAATCTATATCATATTTATTATACCCATAATCGATATATATAGGAATCTCGCAAGCGATAATTGGCTTGATACCATTTTTGGCAGATTCAACTGAAAACTCTAAAGCACCAAATAAATTACCCTTATCGCATAATGCTATAGCAGGCATATTATTAGCTTTAGCTAATTCTACTATTTTACTAATATTTAGTGTAGATTGTGCAAGTGAATAAGAACTGTGTACTTTAAGATGAATAAAAGGATGCATTGCTAAAAATAAGCATCTAAATGTTTAAGTATGGTGCACCCTGAGCGATTCGAACGCCCGACCTTTAGATTCGTAGTCTAATGCTCTATCCAGCTGAGCTAAGGGTGCATTTCTTAGGGGCAGTTGTAACGAAGAATTAAAATTTCGTCAAGAGTTAAGTATAACTGGATAGCTATATATTAATACATAGCCGTTGAATATATAGTTTAACAGCACAGCAGCTTAAAACCTTTACAAATTATTCTTTTTATCTATTAGTTTCAAGCTCATACAAATAATTAGCAGCAAAAAATAACATAATTTTACAACTTTAGTATTAATAATATTAATATTCCTCTTCTAAAACCAGAGCAACCATGCTTAATTTAATCTAGATATAATTTCTTGATTATTAGCTAAAACTACTTTATTTTCTGCTCAAAAATATTAAGGTTTTATGCTTAAATTATCTTGCTGGAATGTTAACTCACTACCGGCCAGAATAGATCTGGTGAAAGAATTTATTACTCAAGAAAACCCAGATGTTCTAATTTTTCAAGAACTTAAAACAATTACTGAAAGCTTTCCATATGAATTTTTTAGTGATTTAGGTTACAACTCACAGGTGTATGGGCAAAAGACCTATAATGGGGTTGCAATTATTAGCAAGCATTTGGTTGAAGAAACTATTTTAGGTAAAGAAGTTTTTCATGAAGATGAACACGCCAGATATATTGAAAGTTTAATTAATTTTAATGGCCAAATTCTTAGGATAGGTAATGTGTATGTACCTAATGGTGGAGAGGTAGGATCAGATAAATTTGAGTATAAGCTAAAATTTTTAGATAGGCTTTATGAGCATTTACAGCAAGTTTGTTCTTGGAAGGAACATTTTGTCATTGGCGGAGACTTTAATATAGCTCCAGAAAATATAGATGTATATGATAGCTCTCAACTTTTTAATCATACCTGCTTTCATGTTGAAGAACAAAAACGCTTAAATAAAATTTTCAATTTACCGTTATTTGATGGCTATAGATTACTTCATCCTAATACCCAGCAATTTTCTTGGTGGGATTATAGAGCCGGAGCGTTTCAACGCAATCAAGGCATGAGAATTGATCATTTACTTTTTTCTCCTCAGCTTATAGATTACGTGGAAGAAATTTATTTTAGTAAGGAATTTAGGTCAAAACCAAAGCCATCCGATCATATACCATTAACTGCACTAATTAATTTTAACAGAGGAAAATAATCATGAGTGACTTATTAGAAACAATAGATACTAGCACCGCAACATTACTTAAACAATATATTGATAGACTAACCCGACTTGAGCAAGAGAAAAAAGATTTATCTCAAGACATCAATGAAATTTACGCAGAAGCAAAATCCAATGGATTCGATACTAAAACTATCAAAAAAATCTTAAGCATCCTTAAAAAAGATCAACATCAAATAGCTGAAGAAGAAGCCTTATTAGAGACCTATAAAATAGCATTAGGACTTATTTAATGTTTAACGAAACATTATTAGAAATTTTAGTTTGTCCTCTTACCAAAGAACCTTTGGAGCATGATACTCAAGCACAAGAGTTAATTTCAAAAGCTGCAGGTCTTGCTTTTCCTATCAGAGATGGTATTCCTATCATGCTTGTTGATGAAGCTAGAAAATTAAGATAATTTCTTTAGCAATAGTACTGATAAAAGCTGAAATTATAAATGCAACAAGCAATAATAATTTGTAATGGGGAAGCGCCTAGCTTTCCCTTTAATGTCACCGATAAAATCATCATTGCAGCAGATGGTGGAGCAAATATTTGCTCTAGTTTTAACATTAATCCACATTATATTATTGGCGATTTAGATAGCTTTGAAAATCATAATTTTTCTAAAAACACTCAAATAATTAAGATTAATTGCCAGGAATCTAATGATTTTGAAAAAGCATTAAAATTATGTGAGGAGCTTGGAATAACCTTTATTACAGTTTATGCAGCAACCGGCAAAAGGATCGACCAAACCTTAACTAATCTATGTTTACTACAAAAATATAGCCATTTAAATATCCAAATTATTGATCATTATTTTATAAGCTGCGTGCTAATTCCCAATAGAGATTATGAATTTTCCGGATGGCAAGGTAGAATAGTATCTTTATTTCCTTTATCCGGCAAAGCAGAAGCTATCACTACTTTAGGTTTAAAATATACACTTAATAATGAAAGTTTAGAAAATGGCTTTCGTCATGGTTCCTCTAATGAAATGCTCTTGGATACTTTCCGAATCAGCTTTAAAGGCGGGTACCTAATATTAATGATGGAACGAACTGTAAATTTATTATAACCTTTTGATACAAGAGAGTTTATTAAAATTTTAATATTGCATTTGGAGCTATTCATATTATAATTAAATTAATATATTAATATTTCAAAAAGTATTGTAATTTGCAATTAATAATAGAAGATAGCGAAGCAAAATTGCGTAAATATCTCAACGACATTAGAAATAACAGTCGTGGGATGAGCGCTATATATTGCAATTTTTCTAAGCTTTCACGCGCCTACCAAAGTAACATGCAATTAAAGATCGCATTAAAAACTATTGCGGATATTTTAGTACATTATCAAGGCTATACTTTTCAGTTAAAAAATAATGATATTGTTATAATTATGGAAACTGCTCTTGAAAAAACTATTGAGCAGGTGATTTTCCAATTAAGATATTTATTTATAGATGATCCGTTAGCCTATATTAATCGTGGAGTAGAAAATAAAGATTTTTGTAAAATATATTTTCTGACCTTTGAATTTAAAAAATTTGTAAGCGATGTAGAACACTCTATTTCCTTAGATCATCCTGCGGGTATTACTAAAACAACAATTTCAAGATCATTTGGTGAATTTATCACCGTTTTAGAGCATAGTTTAAAAAGCATTAATATTGCTGAACTTTTAAAACGCCAAATTATTGCTATTAGTACTGATGGTATTAATTACAAAGCTTTTTGCGAAGAAATATTTGTAAACATTCCAAAATTAAAGCAAATATTACCCGAAGATGTATTAAACTTTCCTGATAGGCTCTATAATGATTTTTTATTTGATCTGTTAGATCAAACGGTAATCTATCATATTACTAGTAATCTAAATACTTTCTATCAAAAAGCGATTAGTATTAATTTAAATGTAAGCTCAGTCCTTACCGATAGTTTTAGTAATTTCATAGAAAAACTAACTGCTGAGCAAAAAAAAATGACAGTAGTTGAGATCAATATCAGTGAGATGTTTAATGATATTCGTGCTTTTTTCTCAGCACGAGAGTTATTGCAACAACATGGAATTAAACTTTGCTTAGACGGAGTAAATTCTCTTACCTTAAAACAAATTGATCGCTCTTCATTAGGCTTTGATTTGCTTAAATTACAATGGAATGCTGATTTAGCCGAAAATATTCACTCTGAAGAAAATCAGCAGCTTAAACAAAAAATTTTAGCTTGCGGTACTAATCGTATTATTCTATGTAGATGCGATGATATTAAAGCTATTAATTACGGTCGTGCAATGGGCATTCAAATTTTCCAAGGCTGGCATTTAGATGGACTTGATATTAAGTAGCTTCCCAAATAAGCTATGCAATTACCCCTATCATTTACAAGTAGACAGTTACCAACTCATTAGATTTTATTAATCTATAATACAATACTTAAATACTTCAAATTTATTCACATTAAAAATATCCTAAATTTACGTTTATTTATAGCAAGTAATCTATTTTAATAAAATTATGCTAAGAATGAATTAGCAGATTAAACAAGATCAAAAGGGAGAATTAATTATGGCAACTTTAGTTGGAACACAACCTACTTTCGCAGGTGCTTTAAAAGACTTAGTAGAACTTGAATATGATGCAATTGAGGCATATAAAACAGCAATTAACCGCATTGATAACAATGAATACAAAAGGAAAATGACAGAGATGCAACAAGCTCATCATGCCCACATTCAAGAACTTGCCCATGTTCTAAAAAAGCATGGTGAAAACGTACCAACCAGTGCTGATAACACCAAACAATGGATGACCAAAGGAAAGCTTGTGCTCGCTGATTTAATTGGTGATAACGCAATTCTATCAGCAATGCAAACTAATGAAAATGATGCAAAAACTGCATATAGCAGACTTTTAGAACGTAATGATGTTTGGGAAGATGCTAAATCTGTTTTGAAAAAAGGCTTTGAAGATGAAACGAAATATAAACAATGGTTTGATAAAACTGTTCATTAATTTAATTTATCCAGTTAAGTTAAACTGTTAACATTTAAACTATCTTTCTTATTACTTAAAACGGCCTATAGTATTTATTTTGCACTATAGGCCGTTTTTTCGAATTAAGCTTAAGTCGCTTAATCGGTATAAAAGTTTCTGGATCAAGTCCTTTACTATTATATACTCTGTTAATATTATAAACCTTGCTCAAATTTCAAAAAAGTTATCAAATATAGAATAAATCTTATTTGTTTTTCATAAATAATTAGGCAACCCATAAATATACTAAGCCAATTATATTGATAGCAGGGTTATTAGCGCACTTGCTGCTGCGGTGGTTGCATTGCGCTTAAAATATCATCTACAATGATACTTATAGCTTTATCACCGCATTTAAATACTTTAGCCAATTCTTTAATCGCTTCTTTCTCAATTTCTTTAATTGTATCTTCTTTTTTGCTTTCAATCTCCTCTTGCCCTTTATTACCGATCATCACTGTTTGGATAATACCCAGTGTTCCTAAAATAGTACCAAGCAAAGTGGAAGCAAAAGGAATAAGGTTGATTACATTTTTTAATGCTTTATTTTCCCATTTATTGTCGATTATAACCTCTACAGCCTCTACTGGACTATTCCAACCACATCCCCCACCAGTGTTATATGAAGATATATTCCAGAGCATATTTAATCCGTCTTTACTACATATTGCTTTGATATATTCTACGGCAGCACTAATATATCTCATAGGTTTATGCGAACAAGCCTCATCTAGCATGCTATACTCTCCACCCACAGCCATCAATATATCAGATAGCATACAAATTTTGAGATATTGGCCTATTCCAAAAGTCATGAAGCCTATGGCAATAAAACCTAACGCTAAACAACAAGTAATGCCCACTGCCCAATATGGTGAGCGTTTAGCCTTGTTAGTATCTTGCTTCATCTTATCTTTTATTTGCGTCATAAGGTCGATAAACTGAAGGAATTCCTGGTTATTTTTAGTTGAATCAGTCACCTTACCATAAATTTTAATTAAAGCTGCAGCACAATCATCTATCTTGCCATCTATTACACTTTGTCGATAATCTAGCACCCATATTGCTAGATCTTTATTAATTGTAGACAACTTATTTCCTGAAGATTCTAAAAAGGGATTATTATAATTATTTAGTAACTCACCCAGCAATAACATTTTCTCTTGAGGATCTTGGGTAATTTTAATTTTTTCAATTAGTTCTACAAAGTTTAATTGCGGCTCCATGGTGTACCTATTTTACGTTGCAATTTATTAATTTATTAATAAGTTTATCTGCAATTTTGGAAAAATGCAATTAGATACCTCCTTATGAAGATCCTCCCTAGCCTCACTTCTTATTTTTTAATGTGAATTTTTTGTAAAGCTTATCCATACGCCAGTAGCTCTTTAACTGAGATCTGTTGCAGTAAAGTTTAGAGTTTAAGCTTATAAATTTATAATTTGATCAATCTCAAGGTTTTTAGCTTTCTCTAAATCATTTTTAGCTAAAGCTTTTTTGTCAAGTGCAAGATATAGTTGATGTCTCTTATAATAAATCATCCCGGCATGTAAATGATATGATTTATGATTATAGGTAATAAGCTCTAAGGTTTTAGCTAAAAACTTATAATTGTTAGTTAGTAAGAAATTCGCATAATATAGCCAATAATTGGATGTATTAAGGTTGAGTATTTTAAATTTCAGATTGTAATCATATTCTGAAACAATTTTAAGCTCTTCGCTAGTAAATTGCTTATTTAAGAATTTTGAGTTGGTAGCAAATTTTAAATATTCAACTAAAACAGCAATTAACCGCATTGATAACAATGAATATAAAAGGAAAATGACAGAGATGCAACAAGCTCATCATGCCCACATTCAAGAACTTGCCCATGTTCTAAAAAAGCATGGTGAAAACGCACCAACCAGTGCTGATAACACCAAACAATGGATGACCAAAGGAAAGCTTGTGCTCGCTGATTTAATTGGTGATAACGCAATTCTATCAGCAATGCAAACTAATGAAAATGATGCAAAAACTGCATATAGCAGACTTTTAGAACGTAATGATGTTTGGGAAGATGCTAAATCTGTTTTGAAAAAAGGCTTTGAAGATGAAACGAAATATAAACAATGGTTTGATAAAACTGTTCATTAATTTAATTTATCCAGTTAAGTTAAACTGTTAACATTTAAACTATCTTTCTTATTACTTAAAACGGCCTATAGTATTTATTTTGCACTATAGGCCGTTTTTTCGAATTAAGCTTAAGTCGCTTAATCGGTATAAAAGTTTCTGGATCAAGTCCTTTACTATTATATACTCTGTTAATATTATAAACCTTGCTCAAATTTCAAAAAAGTTATCAAATATAGAATAAATCTTATTTGTTTTTCATAAATAATTAGGCAACCCATAAATATACTAAGCCAATTATATTGATAGCAGGGTTATTAGCGCACTTGCTGCTGCGGTGGTTGCATTGCGCTTAAAATATCATCTACAATGATACTTATAGTTTTATCACCGCATTTAAATACTTTAGCCAATTCTTTAATCGCTTCTTTCTTAATTTCTTTAATTGTATCATTTTTTTTGATTTCAATCTCCTCTTGCCCTTTATTACCGATCATCACTCCTTGGATAATACCCAGTGTTCCTAAAATAGTACCAAGCAAAGTGGAAGCAAAAGGAATAAGGTTGATTACATTTTTTAATGCTTTATTTTCCCAGTCATTGGTGATTATAACCTCTACAGCCTCTACTGGACTATTCCAACCACATTCCCAACCAGTGTTATATGAAGATATATTCCAGAGCATATTTAATCCGTCTTTACTACATATTGCTTTGATATATTCTACGGCAGCACTAATATATCTCATAGGTTTATGCGAACTCTCCTCTCTTATCCTTTTATACAAATCTTCTACTAAATGTGGAGCTAGTCCACTAAGATCAGCACTTGACATAGTACACCTCCATATATCAGATATCATACAAATTTTGAGATATTGGCCTATTCCAAAAGTCATGAAGCCTATGGCAATAAAACCTAACGCTAAACAACAAGTAATGCCCACTGCCCAATATGGTGAGCGTTTAGCCTTGTTAATATCTTGCTTCATCTTATCTCGTATTTGCGTCATAAGGTCGATAAACTGAAGGAATTCCTGGTTATTTTTAGTTGAACCAGTCACCTTAGGATAAATTTTAATTAAAGCTGCAGCACAACCATCTATATCGCCATCTATTACACTTTGTCGATAATCTAGCACCCATATTGCTAGATCTTTATTAATTGTAGACAACTTATTTCCTGAAGATTCTAAAAAGGGATTATTATAATTATTTAGTAACTCACCCAGCAATAACATTTTCTCTTGAGGATCTTGGGTAATTTTAATTTTTTCAATTAGTTCTACAAAGTTTAATTGCGGCTCCATGGTGTACCTATTTTACGTTGCAATTTATTAATTTATTAATAAGTTTATCTGCAATTTTGGAAAAATGCAATTAGATACCTCCTTATGAAGATCCTCCCTAGCCTCACTTCTTATTTTTTAATGTGAATTTTTTGTAAAGCTTATCCATACGCCAGTAGCTCTTTAACTGAGATCTGTTGCAGTAAAGTTTAGAGTTTAAGCTTATAAATTTATAATTTGATCAATCTCAAGGTTTTTAGCTTTCTCTAAATCATTTTTAGCTAAAGCTTTTTTGTCAAGTGCAAGATATAGTTGATGTCTCTTATAATAAATCATCCCGGCATGTAAATGATATGATTTATGATTATAGGTAATAAGCTCTAAGGTTTTAGCTAAAAACTTATAATTGTTAGTTAGTAAGAAATTCGCATAATATAGCCAATAATTGGATGTATTAAGGTTGAGTATTTTAAATTTCAGATTGTAATCATATTCTGAAACAATTTTAAGCTCTTCGCTAGTAAATTGCTTATTTAAGAATTTTGAGTTGGTAGCAAATTTTAAATATTCAATAAATTCATTAAAGTTTCTTTGATAGCTAATGGTTTCTATGGCAGCATTATTGGCTATTTTAAATCTGGCACAGTAATTTAACTGATTTTTAAACTTCTCATTTAAGCCTAGCTTCCTATATAAATTAATTAGCCTAATATGAGCTTTTTGATTGAGATGATCTTGAAATACGGCTTTTTCATAATGAGCAATAGCATTTTGAAAATCATTTTGAAAGTAATAAAATTCTGCATAAAGCAAGTGAAAAAAAGATTGTTCAAAATGAAAATAACTATGAAATTTTTCAACTTTTTGAGCAGCAAGAGTAAGTAAATTTAATTTATCTTCAAGCTTTTCAACTTGAAAAGTTTTATGGACTAACCAATTAATATTGTTTTGATTATCATCAAAATGATGAATACCCAAATTTAAATGTTGGTTTATATTAAAGTAAAATGTGATTTTTGGTGTTTTTATAATCATTTTTAAATCATATGCAAAATATTCTTGACGTTCAAGCTTATTTGCAATAATTTCATCATTCAGTAATGGCGGGCGTAGCTCAGTTGGTTAGAGCGCTAGGTTGTGGTTCTGGAGGTCGCGAGTTCGATTCTCGTCGCTCGCCCCATTAATTTTTTATACCAATTTTTACTTAGGCAACGCGTAGTGTCAGGTCATTCAAGCTACTCGCATTATATTAATCCCCAATGTTTTCGCGAATATGATATTAGGGGAGAAATTGGTCAAAATCTTTTCTCTCAAGATGCATATTATATCGGTAAAGCGATTGCCTCTTATGTGATTGATAACTCTAACAATTATCGTATTTGTATTGGCTGCGATGGTAGATTAACCTCTCCTGTACTAGAAAGTACTTTAATTGATGGAATTAAATCATGTGGGGTTGATGTTATTTCTATTGGAGTTTGTCCCACTCCTATGCTTTATTATGCAACTCATTCAACTGATTCTCCACATGGAGTTATGATTACCGGCTCTCACAATCCTGCTGATCATAATGGTTTTAAAATTGTTATAAATAAAAAACCTTTTTTTGGAGATAAAATCCAAAAATTATATGAGACTATTGCTAAGGCGGATTATCGTACCACCGGTAAGAATGCAGTAAAGATTGTTGATTTAAAGGTGAATGAGGCTTATACCGCAACAGTAGCTAACGGGCTTAATTTTGCAAAAAAATTTCTTAAAGTAGCCTGGGATCCGGGGCATGGTTCAAGTGCAGACATTGTGAACAAGCTTGTTGAAAAGCTACCTGGCAAACATTTTGTAATTAATAATTATATTGATGGCAATTTTCCTGCTCACGATCCTGATCCTACTAACCCTAAAAATCTAATTCAGCTAGGGGAAATCATTAAGAAAGAAAAATGTGATCTAGGAATTGCTTTTGATGGCGATGCTGATCGTCTTGTGGCACTAGACCATAAAGGAAGGATGTTAAGCGGTGATGCATTAATTGCAATTTTTGCACGCAGCATTTTAAACAAATCCCCTAAAGCTAGAATCATTACTGACATTAAGGCCAGCAAGACAATTATTGATTATATTAATGATAACGGTGGCATTGCTTTAATGTGGAAAACCGGGCACTCTAATATTAAAGAAAAAATGCAGGAAATAGGTGCTATTATGGCCGGCGAGGTAAGCGGGCATATCTTCTTTGCGGATAAATATTATGGTTATGATGATGGTTTATATGCAGCTGTTAGGCTAATTGAAATTATTGCCAATAGCGAAAAGGATTTAGCAGAACTCGTAAATGAACTTCCAAAAACTATAATTACTCCTGAAGTTAGAATTGAATGTGCTGATGAGCGTAAGTTTCAAGTAATAAATGAAATTAAAGAACGCTTAAAACAAGAAGATAAAAAATATTTAGATATTGATGGTATTAGGGCAGAAAGCAAAGGTGGTTGGTGGCTCATCAGGGCATCAAATACCCAAGCAGCATTAGTTATAAGGTTTGAAGCCAGCACTGAAGAAGAACTAGTTGCCTTACAGCAGGAAGTGAAACAGCAATTAATTTTAAGTAAAGTTACAGTTTCTATTGCGCTTTAGAATTTTGCTATTATAATGCCTTTTGTTTAAAAGTTTTAGGCACCCTTAGCTCAGCTGGATAGAGCAACGGATTTCTAATCCGTAGGTCAGAGGTTCGAATCCTCTAGGGTGCACCACTCCTTATTGTTAATGGTAAATTTATGGATATCTCACAAGTACCTGCAGGTAAACAACTTCCTGAAGAATTTAACGTTATAATTGAAATCCCTATGTCTTCTCAACCTATTAAATATGAGATGGATAAAGATAGCGGAGCTTTATTTGTTGATCGTTTTTTACAAACCAGTATGCTTTATCCTTGTAATTATGGCTTTATTCCTAATACTTTATCCGGAGATGGCGATCCTGCGGATGTGCTAGTTATTACACGTATTCCAGTAATGCCTGGAAGTGTTATTAAAGCTCGTGCGATTGGGGTATTGATGATGGAAGATGAATCCGGCATTGATGAAAAAATTCTAGCCGTTCCTGTTACCAAGCTTGATAGTTATTATGAAAATGTAAAATCATATCAGGATTTACCTAAAATTTTCTTAGATCAAATCAATCACTTCTTTGAACATTATAAAGACTTAGAGAAAGGCAAATGGGTGAAAATAACAGGCTGGGAAAGCGCTGAACATGCAAAAGAAATAATTACAAAGGCAGTAGAAAATAACAATGCCTAAAATTGTTGTTGCCGCCTTTTATGCTTTTAAAGAATTTTCTGACTTAGAGAATATACAATCTAAACTATTAGAAATTTGCGAGAATGGCGAGCTTAAGGGCACCATTCTCATCGCCCGTGAGGGAATTAATTCTACTATTGCTGGCAGCAGAGAAGCTATTGATACCCTAAAAAACTTTCTATTAACAGACCTAGCCCTAACAGAGAATATTGAATATAAAGAATCTTTTGCGGATAATAAGCCCTTTAAAAGGCTTAAAGTTAAACTCAAAAAAGAAATTATTACCTTTAATGAACAACTAAATGTTGAAGAGCAAAAAGGCCAGTACCTTACTTCTAAACAATGGGAAGATTTAATCTTAGACAATAATACTATTGTGATTGATACCCGTAACGACTATGAAGTAGGAGAAGGTAGCTTTAAAGGTGCTATCAATCCTAATATAAATAAATTTACTGAATTAAAACCTTGGATTGAATCTAAGCTTCCTGAGCTTAAAGATAAAAATGTAGCAATGTTTTGCACCGGAGGAATTAGGTGTGAAAAATCTACAGCTTACTTAAAAAATCTAGGAGTTGAAAAGGTTTTTCATCTAAAAGGCGGAATTCTTAAGTATCTAGAAGATACCGCTAATGAAAATGAGTTATGGGAAGGTAAATGCTTTGTGTTTGATGAACGCAGAACAGTTGATGAAGAATTAAAATAACTTCTAATATTCTTTTTTATAATAATGATTTATTTTCCTTAACACTCATACCTTAATTTAAGGGTAAGGAAGAGTAAATTAAGAATTTATGGTGTATTTATTTTACACTTGTAAAGAACTGGCTTATAGCTATTGTAGAAGCATCATAAATGGAGAGGTGCCAGAGTGGTTGAATGGGGCGGTCTCGAAAACCGTTGTATGGCATTGCTATACCGAGGGTTCGAATCCCTCTCTCTCCGCCATGTAATTATCTATATAGTTAATAAATAAGGTGTATGATATTAACATCTGCTCGCACAGGGGAATTAAGAAGCACTGGGATGGAAAGAAATAGAAGAAACTAGATATAGAAAGAACAGTACAGTTGCCAGATTATTGTTTATCCCGGTAGTTATTTTGGTTATTCGATAATATATTTTCTACTTTTTACCATGTATTTTATAGCCTCTTTCCTTGTGACCATCCTCGATTTTTATAGATATTCATAATAAAGGAAGAAATTATCATTAGTTAAGACTATTAAAGTTAGCTAATCTTCTTTTGATAAAAAATCAGAAAGATTCAACACCACAAATACCGAAGTGCATCCCTGCAGCTTTCCACCTCTTTTGCCGCCCATAACATATAATTATAATTTTCAATATTACCAAAAACTCAATTTATTAATTTTTTATTATTGCTATTTATTTTTTCTACAGTTACCATTTAATAATAATTACTTAAAGTAATTTATTTTAGTTTTAAATTTTACGGAGAACACGATATGAAAAAAAAATGGTTAACTTTACCGCTTTTGGTAGCTGTTACTGCTTGTAACAATTTTCATCACCTTAAAACATCACATATAGGTGATAGAGATAGAGGTGACTTCAATTCCAGTTTATCTTCGCAATATAGAAAAATGGCTAATGAAGAAGCTAGAATTTTCAATTGGATAGATGCAGAAAGATTTGCTAAAAAAGCTGTTGATGCTGCACATTATAGAGAAGTAACACCTGATAATCCAGCATATCGTTGGCTTACCCCTGAATTAAAAGCTACATTCCAAGAATATCGTAATGAGATATTATGGTTAGATACTCCTCATAATAGAAAGAACCATCCACGTGCGCTTGCTGCTCTTATCAGTTCATATGATAATTTGTTAGATGAACAAGCGGAAGGAAATGATATTGAAAGTATTCTTACTAAACGTGATGCTTTCATTAAAAATGCAAGATATTTCTTTGGTCATAACCATTTATTAGGTCATCACCATTTTACCCATTTAGCGCATAATGATATTGTTCACAGCGAAACATTATATTTCAACAACAATTCAAGCTATGTAAGTAAATTAGGTAAAACTATTCTTATGAGAGCTTTAAACAAAGCGATGCATGAGAATATGGGATTATCAAAAATCGTAATTTCTGCTCATGCTGATAAAGTGGGTAGCGATGCTGCTAACCATAGACTTGCTTTGGAAAGAGCAGCTCATATTAAAGAAGCTTTAATGGAATTAGGGGTGCATGAACACAACATTGAAATTTTAAACTATGGTGAAGAAAAACCTATTAAACATACTAAAGGCAGTTCTGCAAAAAACAGAAGAGTTGAAATTGATTTCGTAAGATAATTTCTCCACCATTGTTGGGTTAAATTATTGTCCGGTTATTTTAATTTTTAATAAAATATATTTACATTTGGAGAGATTATGGGGGCGCAAACTTCTTCTGGACGGAAGATGCCCCCAACGTTAACGGATACAAGAATACTAAACTTCCTTGCGATAACCCTCACCAAAAAAACTTACATCTTAAAGTAATACCAATGGCAGTAAATATTGGTGGCTCAATTGCCGTCTTGCTAAAAGAAAAAGGATTACCTTATTGGGGTTTACCATCAGGTTTTAAAAGAGAAACTAGAGAACAGCGTTAACCAATCCAGAAAGTAACTTCTTAGCCAGCATTAGGCATATATAACTTTATGTTTTATGCGCTACTTAATAATAAAGATTTATAAAAAATGGTTTGAGAAGAAATTGCCATGCTCTATTATATATGCGCAGCAAAAGTTATGACCCACTTAACTCTAGAAAATAGCAGGCTCTTTCCATTAAAATCCACCCGTATTTTTTCTTCCACTCAACTTTCAATACCTTATAATCTTGATCATTTTCTGCTTGCCACCATTTTTTATAAAATATTCAAGAATTTTGCATTTTTTTAGGATCACTTGCGCCATACATATGGTAATAAAGTTTGATGATTATCTTTAATTTTCTACCACCTTTATAATTATAATAACGCGCGTTTCTAGTAAAGCCCATTTGTAAAAATTTACGCGCTATATCGGCGTCAACAAATTCGCCTTCAGTTAAATATTGTTTAAAAAGATAAAGGTTTTATCAGCACTTTCTTGAGCTATAATCGGCCCTGCAAATCGTCAATAAGGTAAAATTTCATTTTATAAGGCTCACCAATTAATACACCCTGCATGCACCCTTAGCTACCCTATATTTCTCAGGATGCTTGTGATAATCAATATCTGCCTTAAAAGAATATTTATTATGCTCAAAGTTTTTAATCATTTGCAGCCCAAAGCCTATTATGGATTATTCTTAATGGTGAGTATAGGCGAGTTCAATAAATAAGTTTTTCTAGTTCTTCTTTTTTTTATAGGACTATTGCTTAGTTTGTTATGAATGGTACTTTTGCTATCAAGATCAAATCTTATGCTTTCAAATAGATTTAGATATTCCTCGGTGCTCACCTTAATTTCTTTTACCCCTTTCTGAATTCTCCAAGAGATTTAATATTTTTTACCACGGGATTGATATAATATTTTGTAAATAATATTATAAGCTCTAGCATACCTACTTACAACAGACCTACTTGTATTCCTAAAAATCCTACATTTAGGCTAATCTTAATTCATTAATATAAGCTAAAATTAATATAAAAGCGCTATCAAATTAAAGATGAAAAAATTTATTTATTAAAGCGAAATATTAGAGTATTTGCTGCAACCAAGATATATAAATTTTTATTTATTGTGAAAATAGAGCAAGATGACAGGTTAAGATAATAATATATTACAATCAGCTGAGCTTATGATTCATTATTCTTTTTTCTTTTAGCTAAAAATGATTTAAAGTCAATGACGTTAGATTTAATGTTATTATCAGCATCTTTAGCATTATCAGACTTAATTTCAGTTTGCTTAGAGGCTTTTTGGGCTACTTCCTTTTTGGTTTCAAAATTAAGAAATTTTTCTTCTTTATTTTCTTTAGAAGTAACATGATGAACATCATGCTCGTGTAAAAACAAATGAGCATGTCTAAATTGCAATCCAAACTTAACACTTGGATCGGCAAAAGCAGTAAGAGAAGCAAATGGAACTACAATACGTTCTTTTAATCCACCAAAACTTAATACCACACTAAAATAATCCTCTTTAACTATTAGCTCATCATATTGATGCTGAAGCACAATAGTAATTTCATGTGGATATTTATTCTTAAGCTTTTCTGATAACTCGACTCCAGGATAATTAGTTAAGAATGATATAAAAAAATGATGCTGTCCTAGCAAACCATGGTTTACTACAATTTCTAATACATTCCTCACTACATAATATAGTGATTTCTCAATAATCAGTGCGTAATTTATATCGTTATTATGATTCATTTGAATAATATTACAGTTGTATTAATATGTTAACTTTTCACTCTTTATTTAATGTTAATATTTTTTTAAAAATAATACAAGTATTTTCATTATTAAAATAATATAATAAACAATTGAAATTGCGACATCATTTGTTAATCTAGTTCACATAATTAGTTAAAAGCAAGGTTACTTATATGGTACAACATCGGATTGAAACAGATAGTTTTGGTGAAATCAAAGTTGAATCTAAATTTTATTGGGGTGCTCAAACCCAAAGATCATTACAAAATTTTAAAATTGGCACTGATAAAATGCCTAAATTTTTAATTCAAGCGCTAGGAATGGTTAAAAAAGCTGCTGCAATCGTTAACCAAGAAATTGCAGGTCTTGATGCCAATATTGCCAAATATATCATCCAAGCGGCTGATGAAGTTATCCAAGGTAAACTTATGGAGCATTTTCCTTTAGTTATTTTTCAAACTGGCTCGGGCACCCAAACTAATATGAATACTAATGAAGTAATCTCGAATCGGGCCATTGAAATGATGGGGGGAGAAATGGGCAGCAAAAAACCAGTTCATCCTAATGATCATGTTAACATGGGGCAATCTTCTAATGACACCTTCCCTACAGCAATGCATATTGCTACTACTATTGCCATATATAAGGAATTATTACCGGCACTAGAATATATCAAAGAAGCTTTAGCCGAAAAAGTTAATGCATTTAGAGATATTATTAAAATTGGCCGTACCCATATGCAAGATGCTACACCGATGACCTTAGGCCAAGAATTCTCAGCATTCCTGACTCAAATAGAATTTGCCATTGAAAGGATAAAAAACACCCTACCTCGCTTGGCTTTATTAGCCCAGGGTGGAACTGCAGTTGGTACCGGGCTTAATGCTAAAAAAGGTTTTGCTGAAAAATTTGCAAGCAAAGTTAGCGTTATTGCAGGCTATGAATTTAAAACCGCTCCTAATAAGTTTGAAGCTCTTGCCTCGAATGATGCTATGGTTGAAGTATCTGGAGCACTTAATGTGATTGCGGTAAGCATTATGAAAATTGCCAATGATATCAGATTATTAGGCTCAGGACCTCGTTCAGGAATTGCTGAATTAAACCTTCCTGAAAATGAACCTGGATCTTCGATTATGCCGGGTAAAATTAACCCTACCCAATGTGAAGCTCTAACTATGGTGGCGGCACAAGTGATGGGTAACCATATTGCAGTAACTATAGGCGGTTCGAATGGACATCTGCAACTTAACGTATTTAAGCCAGTAATGATATTTAACGTATTAAAATCAATTGAATTAATTAGCGATGGCATCCGCAGTTTTGTGGATAATTGTCTAAAAGGCATCGAACCAAATCACCTAAGGCTTAAACAGCTTATGGAACAATCCCTAATGCTGGTAACAGCTTTAAACCCATATATTGGTTATGATAATGCTGCTAAAATTGCCAAAAAAGCTCATAAAGATGGCAGTAGTCTGCTAGAAGCCGCTCTTGCTTTAGAATTACTTACAGAAGAACAATTTAAACAATGGGTTAAACCAGAAAATATGGTAGGAGAAAAAGCTTAATTTTTTGCTTGCCTTACATCACCACATTACTAAATAACCTGTCATTGTCATAACAATGACAGGTTATTTTTTATCATTGTCAACAAGTTAAAATCAAGTTAATAATGCAATAAAATATTACGAATTCAGGCAAAATAATATGTCTAATATATCGAATAACTTAATTCAGAATATGAAAGATATTAATAAAGAAACTAACATAGCAGATTTGCAACTGGCAAATTTAGATGTAAATAATGATAATACATTATTGCCAGCCGTCTTTCCTAAAAAATTTAATGAAATTCCCCTGGATGTATATGAAGAGATATTAAAATATTTATTATTACCTGAACAAACTCAAGCTAAATTAATTTCAAAAGATTTTTATAGAGAAGTAAGATTTTATTTTGCTAATTACCTACACCATGAAATTGATGCACAAAAATTGCTCAAATTAAATGATCAGGAAATACTTGATCTATTACATATGAAAAGCCTTAGTATATCTAATTTAACCATAGCTACATTACAGCACTATTTTGCAGCTTCTGGTAGATTAACTAATCATGCTGGGTACTTACCGTATGACAAAGGTACCAACTCAGATGCAACAGCTATACAACAAGTCAATTTTATTACTGAAACTATAATAAATTTTACTTCTGAAGATTTCAACTCATTATTAACAAGCTTTACTCCAGAGAATATTAAAGGACGTAAATATAACTTTTCTTCATTAATTTTAACAAACCTTATTCGAAGGTACAACCTTTTCAATGAAGCCTTTGATAATCCCACAACACAGGAAGTTTTCAAAGCTTGCTCAAAACTTGTTATAGATTTTCCATGTTACTCTTTTGATGCAGATAAAATATTAACCGTTATTCAAAACACCAACCCCGAGTGTGAAGTAATTATTAACCAACTTATGGAAGTATTTTTTAATGGAGATATAGGGTTAAACGGCGTAATTACTGATTTAAGCTCTTTTGCTAAAAAAATGGGTTCTAAATTAACTATTAAAGCTAAGTACAACACAGAAATTAACACTGCATCTCAGGCATTAGATAGCTTTAATCAAACTAGATTACCCTGGAATATTATATTGGGCTTACAACTTAGTAATAACATTATCGAGTGGCAAATAGCTGAGATCATAACTCAATTATCTCCTCACCATTTTCCGGATATTAACTTTACTATAAAGTTAAATAATGAACTTAGTATGACTTCAATTGAATGCTTATTAAATGGACTAAATAATAATAATCTTGATAAAAAATGGAAGATCATATTACCATCATCTTTAGCAATTTACTCTTATGATGAATTAGAATATTTAGTAAGGATGCTAAACAGCCAAGTATATTTTTCTAACATTGACATGGCAGCTCCAAATATCAAAAAAATAAATCTTTGCTACCTTCAATATACTCCTGGGCAATCTGTCCAAGTCGGTCAATCTATATTAGAAGTTATTAATAAATTTCCTAATATTATAATTTCATCTTATAAATTAGATATTACTCTTATTCCTAGTGAGCAGCTCCCTAAGGTTTTATCAAGCATTACCGAACTGCAGCAAATTAACATTAATGCATCTCAATTTAATAATTTAGAGGCTAGGTTAGTTCAAACTCTTGCTACTTGTAGGGAGGGCAATACTGAATTTACCGCGGTAAATTTTATAAACATCGATTCTTCAAACTCTCAGCTTATAACATCAATCGCAACATACTTCGCCTCTCAAACCTATTTAGAACACATCAGTATAAATAACGTTGTTTACCCTAAAGGAGGTGAGATTGATATAGTCACCTTGCTCGATCTAAAGGTTGCTTCAATAATTTTAAGTTGTCTACCTAGCAGCCCGCCTGCCACCTTTTTTAGCTCGATTAATATTAACTTATCTACTGAAAATCTTTCTAATGATCAAAAAGCAGAATATAATGCAGAATATAATAGATATTTAACAGAACTATTTAATAAAAACCAAAATATTACGCTTAATAGCGAGCAGCTTGATATATCACACTTTTCTCTAGAAGTATTAGAGATAGTCTTGGCAAAATCTCCTAATATTAAAACGCTAATAATTGATGCAGATAAGTTTAGTAATATTGAAAATATTCTTCCTCAAATGCTACTACGCCTAACTAGATCAAATGTAGCACCACGAGAATTAATTATTAGAAATTTCAAATCTACTCAACCTAAAGCTGCAGGAGCATTAGCTCGCTTTATTAGCAACAATACAAGCATTAAAAAAATCACTCTAGAATCATGCAAGTTATCCAAATTCAGAACAGCTCAATTAGCTAAAGCTTGCTGGATAACTAGGAAAGAAGTGATTTTTAATCAAACCAACAATAAATCATGGTTTAAAACTTTAAGGCATATTCCAACGCTGATTGATAAATATTTCTATAGTACTATATTATTTGCTCTAATGATACTTGTTATAGGCATTACTACATTTTTTACAGTGCTGGTGCTGAATTCAGTATTAACTGTAAAGTATCCAAAGAATAGTTCTAATATATTTCAATATTTTAAAGAAAGCTTTCAAGATATAATGTATAATACGCTTAAAAAGCGTAGTAACGACCCTTTCTTTAAAGATTTAAAGAGCCTTTGTAACAAATTTAAATTCCTACGTTTTTTATCAGTTTCGTTACAAGATAAAACTTTCAGTAATATTACAAAGGAGCTATCCAGGTTAGCTATACTAATAATTATACCATTTGCAGCCATGGAGACTCTCATTCTAACTATAGTTAAATTAATATATGATTACAGAGAACTAGCGAATAACGATGATCCGTTTAGAAATGATTTAGATAAGTTTTATTCATCTGAAGTACAGCTTGAAAATAGCGCTCCTAGATTTAAAAAAATTATCCATAACTATTATAAGCTCTCTGTTTGTAATCAAATTTATAGGACAGAGCAAAAAGTAATAAACCTTGGTAGTAACTTATACAAAGCTTGTGGTAACTTTACCCGTAAGATACTTGGAGAGAGGCAAGCAGAGCAAATACAGCCTACCAGGGAAGCTTAAAGTGAATCACTTAAAGATTGCACAAATATAGTATTATAAATATATTAAAAACATATTGTTATTAATTTAAATTTAAAATAATCAGATTATGTCAAACAATGCATCTTCTATAAATGTTATGAACCAAGAGCCTGAAACAGGAATAACATTTTTTAATAATACAGCAAATCCAATTTATATTCCAGATGAACTGGCTGTTAATGCTTTTCAATTTCTATCCTTTCAGGAGTTATTAGCTTTAAGAGGAACTAACAAGCAACTATCAAAGTTAATCAATACTACCATTGCTCATGAAATTACAGCTAATATTGATGCACGCATCTTGCCAAGCTTAACTGATGCTCAAAAAATAGATTTGTTACATGTTAAAAAACTTAAGTTTGAAAACTGTAACCTAGAAACTTTAAAAGAATATTTTGAAAGCTCCGGTAGTTTAACTGATCATAATAGTTATTTATGCCAAGTAACCGCTCAAGATAACACAACTGACCCTACCGCAAAACAGGAGGTTGCTTTTGAAGATATAGAACTAATAAGGATTAGAGCAGAGATATACACCCCTTGGGAACAATTTCATACACAATTTAGAGAATCTTTTACCGATCAAAATAAAAAACAGCGTAACTATAAATTTAATCTTGCTATTAAAGAATATAATATTACCGCCCTTAATTGGTATGAGCAATTTTTAGACGATATTAATAGTAATAATCCAACTACTGACGAGATTTTAAGGCATACTAGCAAGCTAACCTTAGATTTTCCTATTACTTTGGAACAAGCTAAAATGGTGATTAACAAACTGAAGCAAATCAATCCGGATTGTGAACTAACTATTTTTAATCTAATTCAACAAGATGATATTATTAATGATGACTATTCAATAGATGAATCAAGCATAGATAGGGATCTACGTGAGCATATTAAAGCAGATTTTCCTACTAAACCACAGGTTATTTTAGGATTAAATTATGATTATGATAACTTATCCATACCGCATGCCAGTGCTGTTTTAACCAACCTTAATAACACAAATTATAAATTCAAAATCAATTTGTATGGGTTTTATACTAACACTTTATTTAATACTAACTATCTAGCTACACAATTAAACTCAGGCAATTTCCCAAATCTTGAATATACTCTTAAACCATGTATAGCAGCAAGAAACCTAACAGGTACTTTACCATATATCACTGCATCTACAGCTGATAACTTAGCAACCATGCTTAATAATGACCTTACCCCTTTTAAGCAGATAATGTACTTACAATTTAGCATTGATAATAGCATTAGCGATTTAAATACATTAAGGTACTATTATAGATTATTAAATCAAAAAACAAATTACCCTTATGTCAAAATTGGACAATTAAATACAGCTCCAATAGAAATTAATAATGTTAACAATTTTGCTATAGCGGCTAACCAACAAACAGATTATGCTAAATATATAACTGGTATTACTCGGAAAGACCGTAGAGTAGAAATTACACAACTTGATAATATTAACTTTTCTGATAAACAATTATCTGAAATTTTAGGCAAAGCATCTAAAGTAGAATCTTTAATTATTGATGCATCCAATCCCACACTAACCCCTGAAAAATTACAAATTTTATTTGAAACATTAAAAAAACGCCAAGAGAACGGACTTATTACTCAAAAAATTATTATTCAAAACCTTAATGCTTTTACTCATAAGTATAAAAAATTCGTTACTGAGATAATTTCAACTCCACAAAATCAAACTATTATTGAATTCCAAAATAGCAATCTATCAGTTCCAAACTTATTATATCTTGCTAAAACATGCTGGCTAACAACTAAAAAAGTTAAATTTAATAGCAAATGTAATAGAACAATATTTAACCTTGTAAGATTTTTACCATATATGATTGATGGTATAGCTTTAAGCTTGCCTACATCCATGCTCTTCGGTGGCTTAGTTATATCAACCGCCAGCTTATTCTTTGCGTTTTGTTCCGGGTTAGATACTATTATAATTTCTGCTGCAAATCTATTTAAGGGCCAAAAAACCAATCCTATAAAATATTTTTATAATAATTTTTCTACTGCAGTAAGAGAATTTTTTAGGATACATTCCAATCAATCACTTCTTAAAGAAATGGGCAAGATTACTTGTATCATCTCTTTAGCTTGCTTTGCAATTACAACTATAGTTTTTATTATAAGCTACTCCTATCAAATTACTCTCCCGGAATCTATGGAAAACGATCGTGACTTTAAACTTTTATATGCGCAAGAACCGCAGATGGTTAGAATACGGCTGGTTAATACTGTAGTTGATATGCGTAACCTCTCTGTCTGTAATAATATATATAAAGCCTACAAAGCCTGCGGTAACTTTACCCGTAAGATACTTGGAGAAAGACAAGCAGAGCAAGTACAGCCTACCAGGGAAGCTTAAAGCAAATTACTTAAAGATTGCACAAATATGATAAATATGTTAATAGCATATTATTATTAATTTAAATTTAAAATAATAAAATTATGTCAAACAATGCATCTTCTATGAATGCTATTGACCAAGAGTCTGAAGCAGGAATAACATTTTTTAATAATACAGCAAATCCAATTTATATTCCAGAGGAAATGACTGTTAATACTTTTCAGTTTCTAACCTTTCAGGAATTACTAGCTTTAAGAGGAACTAGCAAACAACTATCAAAGCTAATCAATGCTACTATTGCTCAGGAAATTACAGCTAATGTTGATGCGCGCATCTTGCCAAGCTTAACGGATGAGCAAAAAATAGATTTGCTACATGTTAAAAAACTTAAGTTTGAAAACTGTAACCTAGAAACTTTAAAAGAATATTTTAAAAGCTCTGGTAGATTAACCGATCATAATAGTTATTTAGGCCAAGTAACCGCTCAAGATAACACAACTGACCCTACTGCAAAACAGGAAGTTATTTTTGAAGATATAGAACTAGCAAGTACTGCAACCACATACAACCATTGGGGAAAATTTTGCACAGAATTTAGAAAATGTTTCACCGCTCAAAATAAAAAGCAACGTACCTATAAATTTAATCTTACTATTACAAAAGGTTATAATAATAGCCCCTTTAGTTTCCATCAGCAATTTTTAATCGATATTAATAGTAATGATCCAACTACTGACGAGATTTTAAGGCATACTAGCAAACTAACCCTAGATTTTCCTATTACTTTGGAACAAGCTAAAATGGTGATTAATAAACTGAAGCAAATTAATCCGGATTGCAAGCTAACTATTTTTAATCTAATTCAACAAGATGATATTATTAACCATGCACTTAATGAGGTGGATGTATCAATCATAGACCAGGAATTAGCTAAGCATATTAAAGCAGATTCCTTTGCGAAAGCTAAACCAGAGGTTATTTTGGGAATAACATTTGATTTCACGCATGCAAACATAGGGGATGCTAAACAAAAATTAACTATATTTAACAATACCAACTTACACTGGAAAATAATATTAAATAATTTTACAAATATTATACTTTTTAACGATAGTCATCTATTATCAACAGAACTAAACCCAGCTAACTTTCCAAATATAGAGTTCATTATAGATACAGACGGTAGTAATGATATAGTAACGGCTAATAACTTTGTACAACAAATCAATACTATAGCAACTCACGCTTATAATTTAAATCTTAATTTAGCTTCCTATGAGTCTTCTTATGATTTAGCTTCCTTTGACTTTTCTTATAAGTTCTTAAAAGCAATTTGTTTAGATGATTTTAACTCCTGTAAAGCATATTACAAAATGTTAAACCAAAAACATTTTTATCCAAAAGTCAAACTTACAGGTATAAGTGATTATAGAGTAGTTAGCAACATTGAATCACAAGCAAATGTTGGTAAGTATCTAGCCGGCATCTCCAGAAAGGTTAGAAATTTTACACTTACAAGCCTTAATGCTTCCGAGGTATCCTCCAGACAACTGAATGACATTTTAATAAATATTACATGCATAAGATCATTCATACTCGATGCAACAGATCAAAATATCGCACTAGAAGACTTATATAAAGCACTTATAAAGCGGCAGAAAAAAGGGCTTGTTATCGATAAAATTATTATTAAAAACCTGCATTCTTTAACACCATCATCTTATAAAAAATTCATTACTAAAATAATTTCAATTCCACAAAATCACACTATTATTGAATTCCAAAATAGCAATTTATCAGTTCCAAACTTATTATATTTTGCTAAAGCATGCTGGTTAACAACTAAAAAAGTTAAATTTAATAGCAAACGTAATAGAACAATATTTAACTATGTAAGACTTTTACCATATATGATTGATGGTATAGCTTTAAGGTTACTTAGATCCATGCTCTTCGGCGGCTTAGTTATATCAACCCCCAGCTTATTCTTTGCGTTTTTTTCCGGGTTAGATACTATTATAATTTCTGCTGCAAATCTATTTAATGGCCAAAAAACCAATCCTATAAAATATTTTTATAATAATTTTTCTACTGCAGTAAGAGAATTTTTTAGGATACATTTCAATCAATCACTTCTTAAAGAACTGGGCAAGACTACTTGTATCTTATCTTTAACTTGCTTTGCAATTATAACTATAATTTTCATTACAAGGTATTTTTATGACATTACTCGCCCGGAATCTATGGAAAACGATCGTGACTTTAAACTTTTATATGCGCAAGAACCACAAAGGGTTAGAATACCGCTGGTTAATGCTCAATATGATCAACGAAATCTGTCGGTCTGTAATAATATATATAAAGCCTACAAAGCCTGCGGTAACTTTACCCGTAAGATACTTGGAGAGAGGCAAGCAGAGCAAGTACAGCCTACCAGGGAAGCTTAAAGCAATTTTGTTAAAATTATGCAAAATATAACATTGTAAATTAATAAAAACTAAATCAACATTAATTTAAATATATATTTAAATTAATAAAATCATGTCAAACAGTTCATCTTCTATAAATGCTATTGACCAAGAGTCTGAAACAGGAACCACATTTCCTAGCCATACCACAAATCCAATGGATATTCCGGATGAAATATTTATTAATATTTTTCAATTTCTATCCTTTCAGGAATTATTAGCTTTAAGAGGAACTAACAAGCAACTATCAAAGCTAATCAACACTACCATTGCTCATGAAATTACAGCTAATGTTGATGCGCGCATCTTGCCAAGCTTAACTGATACTCAAAAAATAGATTTGCTACATGCTAAAAAACTTAAGTTTGAAAACTGTAACCTAGAAACTTTAAAGGAATATTTTGAAAGCTCTGGTAGGTTAACTGATCATAATAGCTACTTGGACCAAGTAATCCATCAAGAGCATCCATTTGATCCTACCGCAAAACAGGAAGTTGTCTTTGAAGATATAGAACTAATAAAGACCAGAGCAGAAATATACAATCCTTGGGAACAATTTTGCACAGAATTTAGAGAATCTTTTACCGATCAAAATAAAAAACAACGTAACTATAAACTTAGCTTTACTATTAAAGAAACGCTCCATCTAGCTTGGTACGAACGATTTTTAAACAATGTTAGTAACAATGATCCAACTACTGACGAGATTTTAAGGCATACTAGCAAACTAACCCTAGATTTTCCCATTACTTTAGCGCAAGCTAAAATGGTGATTAATAAACTTAAACAAGTTAACCCGGATTGCAAGCTAACTATTTTTAATCTAATTCAACAAGATGATGTTATTAACCATGCACTTAATGAGGTGGATGTATCAATCATAGACGAGGACTTAGCTAAGCATATTAAAGTAGATTCCTTTGCGAAAGCTAAACCAGAGGTTATTTTGGGAATAACATTTGATTTCACGCATGCAAACATAGGGGATGCTAAACAAAAATTAACTATATTTAACAATACCAACTTACACTGGAAAATAATATTAAATAATTTTACAAATATTATACTTTTTAACGATAGTCATCTATTATCAACAGAACTAAACCCAGCTAACTTTCCAAATATAGAGTTCATTATAGATACAGACGGTAGTAATGATATAGTAACGGCTAATAACTTTGTACAACAAATCAATACTATAGCAACTGACGTTCATAATTTAAATCTTAATTTAGCTTCCTATGACTCTCCTTATAATGTCTCCAAAGTAATTTGTTTAGATGATTTTAACTCCTGTAAAGCATATTACAAAATGTTAAACCAAAAACATTTTTATCCAAAAGTTAAACTTACAGCTATAAGTGATTATCGCGTAGTTATTAATCAGCTTAACAACATCGAACCACAATCAAATGTTGGTAAGTATCTAGCCGGTATCTCTAAAAAGGTTAGAAATTTTACACTTACAAGCCTTAATGCTTCCGAGGTATCCTCCAGGCAACTGAATGACATTCTAATAAATATTGCATGCATAGAATCATTCATACTCGATGCAACAGATCAAAATATCGCACTAGAAGACTTATATAGATCACTTATAAAGCGGCAGGAAAAAGGGCTTATTACACAAAAAATTATTTTAAAAAATATTACACCCGAATTACATTCTAAATATAAAAATATTATTACAGCTTTAATATTAAATCACCCTAATATTAAAACTATTAAATTTGAAGAAAATTGTAATTTTTCAACCTTTGAATTATTACGTCTTGCTAAAGCTTGTTGGTTAACTGATAAAAAGATCGAATTTAATAATGGTAGCTTTATATTTACATTAATTAGAAACCTTCCAAGCCTTATTGATATAACCATATTACTTATTCCATTTAGTTTAGCAGTTGCAAGTATATTAGTAATAGCAAGCTCTATAGGACTATGTGCATTCGAAGGCTTTAGATCCATTATTAAAACCACTATAGCTTTTCATACTAAAAATTCTTTAAGCATTTACCAACCAAAAGTGATTTTAAAATTCTTTGCTAATGATTTTAAAGAGGGAACATATAATATTTTTGGAATAGAATTAGCAAATAGTAATCTTTTCCATTTTATAAAGGAAGCTGCCTACATTGCTATCAATGGAGTGCGTACTTTAAGCATTCTTTTTTATCTGCCATGTTTAGCAGAATATATTAAGGCATGTTCTACATCTCGCGATGAAGTATTACGCTCTTTATATCCGCCAGATCCTCAGTATGCTAATATTCCCTTTACCGATATTCAATTTGATATGCGTAACTTATTGCTTACTCGCAATATATATAAGGCCTACTGTGGAGCAACTATGCTAGCTAATAAAACATACAAAGCTTGTGGTAACTTTACCCGTAAGCTCATTGGAGAAAAACAAGCAGAGCAACTGCAAAATGAAGTGGCAAGGTAAGTTTGATTTTAAATTAATTTAAAAATTTAATTTGTTGCATTTTTTTCATATTTTATTAATATTCGTTATAAAATATAAATAAGCAGAAAAAGCATGAATAAAGACTATAGCATTAAACTTAAAGATGAAATATTAAGCCTACTCGACAATGAAAAGGCTGAAGATATAGCATGCATAGATTTAGCAGGTAAAACTGAAATTGCTGATTTTATGATTGTAGCATCCGGTTTAAATAAGCGCCATGTAGCGACCCTTGGCGACAAAGTTGGCATTCATTTTAAAGATAATTATGAAAAACTCCCGACCATTGAAGGCTTAGCAAGCAGCGAATGGGTTTTAGTAGATTTATTTGATGTAATTGTACATATCTTCCAACCACATGTGCGTGAATATTATAAATTAGAGCAGCTTTGGAATATTCCGTTGGTACGTGAAGAGCAATAATTTACCGTATGAAGAAAAATTATGACGCAAATTAACATAATTGCGATTGGTAAGTTACAAGCAAACGACCCCGAGCAACAGTTAATTGGCAACTACTTAAAACGACTCCGCTGGAAAACCAATCTAGTTAGCTTCGAAAGTAAAATTAAAGACGCAGCCCAAAGCAACAAAGAGGAAAATGAGTTTATCCTAAGCAAGCTCTCCTCTTTACCGGGTTTTAATATTATTCTTGATGAAAAAGGTAAGCACTTTACCTCTTTAGAATTTGCAAAACTCATTAGCAATAGTTTTAATAATCATAATCATATAAATTTTGTGATTGGAGGAGCAGACGGTCTTACCCAAGCTACCAAACTACGAGCTAACGAAGGCATTTGTTTAGGAAAACTTACTTGGCCGCATAAATTAGCAAGAGTTATGCTTGCAGAACAGCTATATAGATCTTATAGTATAATTCAAAACCACCCTTATCATCGCGAAGGGTAACTTTTGGAGGCTTTAAAAAGTGACTAATCACCTGGTGCATTCTTTTGATAAGGAACTCGCAGATCTTATTGATATCCTATATAACATGGCAGAACTGGCAGGACAAGAGCTTGAAATTTGTACTCAAGCCTGGAGCAGCCCTAACGTGGAGTATATCACACGAGTGAATGAGATTGATACTAATGTTAACAAGCTTGATTATAGCTTAGAGCAAAAAGCATATAATTTAATAGCTTTACGCCAACCGGTGGGCATTGATCTTAGAATGATTGTTTCATCCCTTAGGATATCAGTTACCATTGAACGGATTGGTGATTTAGCTAAAAACATGACTAAACGTGCCTGCAAAAGAATTAGCGAAGTAGATCAAAATATTGTTAAAGAGATAGTTATTATCTTACAAAAACTTGAGGCTATATATAATTTAGTAAAACCTTTGGTTAAGATGGAAAACAACAATCTTAGCTTGCAGGAAGTTGCACAAAAAGCTGAAGAAGTTATAATGATAATGCGTATAGAAGTAGCCAAACTAAACAATAAAATTAAAGAAAACAGCCAGTTAATTGAAGAATATCTAAATATACTTTTTGCTATTAAATCAATGGAGAGACTTGCTGAAAGTATCACTAAGATTAGTCGCATTCATTATTATATTCAAACCGGCAAAAAAGTGCTTAAGCATGAGATCAGCCCTGTGCCGAATGAAATTTAATTTTAGGAGCTTAAATTTTTGGTAACACCCATTAATAATAAAGTAATTCTATGCGTGTTAGATGGACTTGGAATTTCTGCCGAACAAGAATCTAATGCCTTTTATCACGCACGCACTCCTTTTTTTGATTACTTATTTAGCCACTTCCCTAATTCAACCCTAAAAGCATCAGGCACTAGTGTAGGATTACCTGCTACCCAAATGGGTAATTCAGAAGTGGGGCACATGACCATTGGTGCAGGTAGAATCATCCCTCAAGATTTAGTACTAATAAATGAAGCCATAACTAATCAGCAAATTGCGACCAACACAACTTTTAAACAAGTAACTGATTATTTACAATCAACACAAAAATCTTGTCATATACTAGGGCTTATTTCAGATGGTGGTATTCATTCTCATCAAGCACATTTATTTCATCTTATAGAAATTTTAGCAGTAAATAATATTCATATTAAACTCCATTTAATTTTAGATGGTAGAGATACTCCACCTAAAAGTGCTCTTGCTTCCTTGGCTACACTTCATAATCTTATTGAAAAGTATAATACTATTGAAATCTCAAGCATTGCTGGCAGATTTTATAGCATGGATCGTAATAAGTGTTATGAGCGCACGGAACTTGCTCATCTTGCTATCACTGGAGCTTCAGCAAATAAATTTAGCAATGCTGTAGATTATATTACCCATCAATATGCACAAAACATTACTGATGAATTTATTCTACCAGCAAGCAACATTCAGAATAAAGCTATCGACGAGGGAGATTGCCTTATTTGCTTCAACTTTAGAGCCGATCGTATTAGGCAAATTCTTGCATCATTAGTTGATCCGGAGTTTCAAGAATTTAAAACTCAACAGAATCAATTTAAGTATAGCATTAGCTTAGTAGAATATTCTCAAGCACTAAGTAAATTTAGCCAGCCTATCTTTAAGCCGCAATTTATTTCTAATAACTTAAGTGAAATATTTGCACGCCTTGGATTAAAGCAACTTAAAATCGCTGAAAGCGAAAAATATGCTCACGTAACTTATTTCTTTAACGGTGGAGTAGAAGCTTCCTACCCTAATGAAGAACGTATTTTGATCCCCTCACCTTATATTCATACTTACGACTTACAACCGGAAATGTCAGCTTTCGAAATTACTACAGAACTTGCAAATCAAATTAAAACCGACAAATTTGATTTTATTTTAGTGAATTTTGCCAATACCGATATGGTAGGACATTCAGGAAACTTCCAAGCAGGAGTTAAGGCAGTTGAAGTTATTGATGAATGTTTATCAAAGCTAGTTACGGTAGCTTTAGAACATGGTTACACCTTTATTATTACAGCAGACCATGGTAATATTGAAAAAATGAGTGATAACAACCAACCTCATACCTCACACACTACCAATTTAGTACCGTTGATTATTGCAAGTAATAACTTACCAAATATCAACTTGCATAATGGCACACTTGCTGGTATTGCTCCTACAATATTAAAAATAATGGGGCTACCTCAACCCAAAGAGATGACCGGTAAGGTTCTAATTTAAATATAAATTTAAAGATATACAAATGAGTTTTAAAATAGCACGTGTAAAAAAAGTAATTATTGAAAATATTAAATCTTTAGGGGCAGCAGTTATTTTTGCCATTTTAATTCGTTCCTTTATAGTTGAACCTTTTCAAATCCCTTCTAGCTCGATGAAACCTAACTTACTTATTGGAGATTTTTTATTCGTAAGTAAATATAGTTACGGGTTTAGCCGTCATTCCTTCCCTTTTAGCATCGTGCCTATTAAAGGAAGAATATTTAATTTTAATCAGCCTGAACGTGGCGATGTAATTGTATTTAGAGGGGTGGAAAATCCTAATAAATTTTATATTAAACGTCTTATAGGGCTTGCTGGTGATAAAGTACAGATGATTAATGGAGTGCTTTATATTAACAATCAACCTGTTAATAAAATTTATGCTGGAACTTTTTCTGATAATGAATTCCAAAATGTTAAAATGTACAATGAAGAATTATCCACTAAAAAAATTCATTTAACCCTTGATCTTGAAGAGCAAGGAATTTTAGACAATACCAAAGTATATGAGGTGCCAGAAGGATATCTTTTCATGATGGGTGACAACCGTGACGGTTCTAATGACAGTAGATGGGAACTTGGTTATATTCCTTATGAAAATATAATAGGCCGTGCAGAATTTATTTTCTTTTCAATAGATGGAAAATTTTTAGAATTCTGGAAATGGTATGATTCTATCAGATTTAGCCGAATCTTTAATAAAGTTAACTAACAACATGGTTGATATAAATTACATTCAAACATGGGCATATAAGTACTTAAAATACCGCTTTAATAACATTAATTTATTGGTGGAAGCTTTAACCCATCCCAGCTTTGAGGCCAATAACCCTAAAAAAATTGTTAAAAATTATGAAAGACTAGAATTTTTAGGGGACACAGTATTAAACTTGATAGTTACCGAAATGCTAATGCAGCAGTTTCCACATGAAAAAGAAGGGGATTTAGCCAAAAGAAGAGCACAGCTAGTATGTTGTGAGATGCTTGCTCAAGTAGCTGAAACTTTAAATGTGCCAAAAGCTTTAATTCTTTCTCCTCATGAACTAGAAGCTGGCGGAAATTACAATCCTAACAATCTAGAAAATTGTTTAGAAGCTATTATCGGTGCAATTTATATTGATAGCGATCTTAACAGCATTAAATCTTTCATTAAAAATAATTGGGAAGATTGCTTAGTTAGTATGAAAGAACCGCCTAAAGACCCAAAAAGCGCTTTACAAGAATGGGCACAAAAAAATAACAAGCCAATTCCTGTATATTCAATTATTGATAAAAACGGACTTGATCATCAGCCTATTTTTAAAATTAAAGTGGAAATTGATAACTCTTTTTTACCGGTGATTGTAGAAGCTAAATCTCGTAAAATTGGAGAAAGACTTGCTGCTATTCAGGCGCTTGAACAAATTAAAGAACAAAATGGATAAATAATATGCAACAACATAAATTTGGTACTATTGCCATTATAGGCTGCCCTAATGCAGGAAAATCAACTTTACTTAACAATCTTGTGGGTAGTAAAATATCAATTGTATCTCCTAAAGTACAAACCACCCGTTCCATTATTCGTGGAATAGCTTGTAATGATTATTCACAAATTTTATTTATTGATACTCCTGGTATTTTTGCTCCCAAACGTGATTTAGAACGTAAAATAGTACGTACGGCTTGGAGTGGCGTTCGTTCAGCAGAATTTGGTCTGGTAGTAATTGATGCAACTACTGGGCTTAATGATGAATTTAATGAGCTCATAAAACGTATGGATAATAAAGATTTAACCCTTTATATTGCCATCAACAAAATAGATATAGTAACCCAAACTAAACTCAATGACCTTACCAGCCAGATTGAAAATTTAAACATCTTTAAAAAGATTTATAAAATTTCCGCTTTAAATAATAAAAATACTCAAGCAATGCTAGGTGAGTTTTTTGAAATGATGCCAGAGGGTGAATGGCAATTTGAAGAAGATGAACTAACTGATGCACCCAGCAAATTTATTGCGGCCGAAGCTACTCGAGAACAAATTTTTCTATTACTTGAACAAGAACTTCCATATTCCTGTGGAGTAGAGACAGAACAATTTGAGGAGCAAGAGGATGGTTCGTTAAAAATCAATCAAATTATTTATGTTATGAAAGATTCCCATAAACCAATTGTAATTGGCAATAAAGGTTCGATGATTAAAAAGATTGGCACCAGGGCAAGAATGCAACTATCTAAAATCTTTGAACGCTCAGTTCATCTTTATTTATTTGTCAAAGTTAAGGATGATTGGTTAAATGATATGGACGAATTAATGATTAGCTAATAATATACTTAATATATTTTAAAAAATGATAACTAATGAGTTAGCGTAAATGCTAACATTAGTTCAGATGTAAGTCTTAAAGCTTGCAATACGTGTTTAAAGTTTATTAAACTATATTAAGTAAATTTGGGATATAAATAGTTATGAAAATCCTAGGCATAGAATCAAGCTGCGATGAAACAGCAGTAGCAATAGTAGATGGTGAGCGTAATATTCTTGCCCATAATATTCTTTCCCAAATTGCAGAACATTCACCGTTTGGCGGAGTGGTACCAGAGATTGCAGCAAGAAGCCACTTAAGCTTTATTGAAGATTTAATTAATACTACCTTAAAAGATGCCAATCTCACATTAGAGCAAATTGATGGTATTGCAGTAACTGCAGGCCCTGGTCTTATTGGCGGAGTAATAGTAGGAGTGATGGTTGCAAAAGCATTGGCAGCTGTAACGCAAAAACCTTTTTTAGCAATTAACCATCTTGAAGGACACGCTCTAACTTGCAGGCTTACTCATGATGTTGATTATCCCTTTTTACTGTTATTAGTTTCTGGAGGACATTGCCAGATTTTGCTAGTAAAAAATCTTGCGAATTATGAATTACTAGGCTCAACTATGGATGATTCAATTGGCGAGGCTTTCGATAAAGTCGCTAAAATGATGGATTTAGGCTATCCTGGTGGCCCAGAGGTTGAGCAAAAAGCTTTAAAGGGTGATCCGTTTAAATATAATTTCCCTAAATCAATGGTTGGAAAAGATCATTTAAACTTTTCTTTCTCAGGTCTGAAAACTGCTGTTAAACGAACCATCGATAGTTTAACAAGCCTAACAGAGCAAGATATAAATGATATTTGTGCTTCTTTTCAATATACTTGTGGTGAAATTATAAAAGATAGAATTATCCGAGCTTTAGAACATAACATTGCTAATAATATTGAAGTTAATGTTTTAGTAGTAGCAGGCGGAGTGGCTGCCAATAAATATTTACAAAATATTTTAGCAGGCATTGCGAATAATTATAATATTGAACTTATAGCCCCTCCTCTTAAATTATGTACGGATAATGCCGCAATGATTGCTTGGGCGGGCGTAGAAAGACTTAAATCAGGACTAATTAATGATTTAAGTTTTGAACCAATGGCTACCTGGCCATTAGAAAAACTTAATGTTTTATCATAAACCATTAAGATTTAAGATAAAATTAGTTGAAATTAATAAATTTTAGGGTTATTCTAGTAATAGTTAATATTTTAACAAAGATATGTTAAGTAAATTAAAAAACAAACAAGAACTGACTGTAAAGAGCGAAGACGTAGTAGGTGAAATTAAAAACTGGTATTACGATCGCTACTCTATTGTATTATTACAACGTAATTTGTTAGTAATAGTGTTAATCATTGTTGCTTTAGGTTGTTTGGTAGGAGTTATATATTTAAGGGAGATAAGTTTATCACGCACGATTAAACCATTTGTGATTCAAGTAGAAGACAATACTGGAATTACTACCGTGGTAGATAGCGTTTCATCTTCAAATATTATTACTCGTAATGAATCCATCAAAAATTACTTTGTGATAAAATATATTAGAGCACGGGAAACTTATAGTGAAGCAGATTACAAAGAAAATTACGATAACATAGCCCGTATACTTTCCTCACAAGATGTGTATTTAACATTTAGAAGATATATTGGTGATGAAAAAAGAAGCCCCATAACTAAGTATGCAGATAAAACTGTTACCACAATGCAAGTTAGATCAATACAGTATAATGATCAAGGTGATGTAGCAACAGTAAGGTTTAAATTAGATGAAGCAGGTAGGCTTAACGGATCATACAATAAAATTGCTACGGTTAAGTTTTCCATTAGCCCAATGACTGTTTCAAAGGAAGAAATGTTTATCAATCCAATTGGATTTAAAGTAACTTCATATAGAGTAGATGATGAAATATTACCATAAAATTACCTTATGTTTATTAGCGTTAATTTTACCTAATTTGGTAAGCGCTGAAGAATTACATAATCCATCCCAGCAGGGATTAAAAGTCGACTCTCGTATTAAAACTTTTGTATATGACGAAAGTGATATATACAAAATTGTAGTTCATAAAGGCTTTCAAACCAGCATTGAACTCGGTAGCAATGAAGAAGTAGAAACTATTTCTTTAGGGGCTCCTTATGCCTGGACTATTACACCGGTAGGTAGAAGAATTTTTATTAAGCCTCATGAAGAAAATATTCATACCAATATGTCAATCATTACCAATAAGAGATCATATCAATTTGAAGTTTTAGCGAAAAAACCTTCAAATAAAATTGATGATCGGCTTGCTTATGTGGTAAGATTTTACTATCCAAGCAACAATAATAATGATCAATAAGGCTTAGGGTAAGCTCTCATGGATAACAAACAAAATTTAAATAATCAAAATCAGGAACTTGAGCAACCAGAGATCGAAAAAGGTATATCTCCTGTTGCCGCTCTTCCTGCAAAAAATATAGTAGTTATAGTTGTTTTTATAGCGGTTATAATCTTTATGATTTACATGCTGTTTTTTAGCAGTAGTGATGAAAATAAAAATTTTGATCGACCTAAACTTGAACAAAAAATTGAAGCTGTAAAACCACCTGAGGAAATAGAAACTCCTCTTCCTTCAATCACTTCTACTGTAATTGAAGAACCTAAAATTACTATGCCGGAAATTACTGCTCCTGAAGTAGCGCCGCCACCCCCTCCGCCTCCTATTATACCACAGCCAGCACCAGCTATAGAAACCACTGCTTCAAACTTTTCTTTTGCTCCAAGCAAATCAGCAGGCAATACTACAAATAATGATCAACGCAAACGTTCGCCAATGGTAGTGGTAGGTGGATCAGAAAGTTCAGAAGCGCGCCAAGCAGCTGATAAAGAGCGTTTAGATTCTTTGGTAATCAATTCCAATTTCACTCCCAAAAGAACCACAGCCGAGCAAGTGGTTGCTACCAGGATCGGAGATCTAACTGCTACTATAGCTCAAGGTAAAATAATTGATGCTATTCTTGAAAGTGCAATTAATACTGATTTTCCTGGTTATGTAAGGGCCATTGTAAGCCGTGATGTATATGCAGAACAGGGTAAAAAAATCCTAGTACCTAAAGGTTCTAGATTAGTGGGAGTTTATGCTGCGGAAATCAAGAGTACTCAAAAAAGAGTAATGATTGCGTGGAATAGGCTGATTCGCCCTGATGGTATTGATATCATGCTTGATTCTCCAAGCATTGACCAGATTGGACGTGCTGGCACAGAAGGAGTAGTTGATACTAAGTTCTTTGAAATATTTACCAATGCATTGCTAATGAGCATTGTAAACTACGCTATTGCTTATCAATCTGAAACTTTCCAGAACAAACAAGCAGCTAAAGATCCTAACATTAGCGGTATTCCTAGCGGTTCAACCACCACTACCAATGGTATCGATCCAGCAACTGGGAAACCTATTACCACTACTACCGAGCCATATAAACCACCATCAATTAAAGCTCTTGATGAGGGTTCTAAAACTATGCAGGATGCTGCTAAAAAAATAGTAGATGGCTTACTTGATGAAAGACCAACCATTACAATTGATCAAGGTACTAGAATCAAGGTGTTTGTTAGAAAAGATTTAGTATTCCCTAATAAATATAGTGGTGGAGCTACACTTCTTAAATAGGTAAAATATGAGTAACTTCACTGCGCTTGAAACCTACTTAGCTCCCTTCTATAATATTTTTAATGAAGAAGGTGTGTCTGAAATCTCGGTTAATCGCCCTAAGGAAGCTTGGGTTGAGAAGCGCGGTGATATTCGTAAAGAAGAGCTGCCAGAACTTGATTTAGAACATTTAAAAGCTTTAGCTCGCCTGGTTGCGCAATCGACTGAACAGCAAATTAGCGAAGAGATGCCTCTTTTATCAGCAACTTTGCCAAATGGTTTTAGGATTCAAGTAGTAATACCGCCTGCATCCGAACCTGGCACTGTAGCCATGTCCATTCGTAAAGGTGCCCAAGAAGTATATACTTTACAGAAATATAAAGAAATGGGGGCTTTTGAAAATACCGCCATTGAAAATCAAATCGATCCGCTTGATGATGAGCTGAACCATCACTTAAACAATCATCAAATTCACGATTTTTTAGCTAAAGCAATTAAAGGCAAAAAGAATATTATTATAAGCGGCGGTACTTCTACCGGTAAAACTACTTTTACCAATGCTGCTTTGCTGGAAATTCCTAAAACTGAGCGCTTAATTACCTGTGAGGATGCACGCGAGGTAATACTGCCTACCCATCACAATAAAGTTCATCTGCTTGCTTCTAAAGGTGGCCAGGGACGTGCTAAAGTTACTATCCAAGATTTAATTGAAGCCTGCCTAAGGCTTAGACCGGATCGGATTATTGTAGGTGAATTACGGGGCGCTGAAGCGTTTAGCTTCTTACGTGCTATTAATACTGGTCATCCAGGTTCCATTTCTACTTTACACGCCGATACTCCTAATATGGCGCTTGAACAGCTCAAATTAATGGTGATGCAAGCGGGACTGGGTATGCCTCCAGCTGAAGTACGTGAATATATTAGAGCTGTGGTGGATATAGTAGTGCAACTAAAACGCGGTTCAGGCGGCAAAAGATATATCTCCGAGATTTACTTTAAGAATAGAAAGTAATTTTCCTCCTAATCCGTGTGATCTAATAGTTAAATTTCTTACATTTCCTAAGAATATATTTCAACCAACAAGCACTTTTTTTAAACTTCATCACACATTTCATACTAACAATTTAAGCTTTATAGAAAGATCATTATAAGCACAAAATCCTTAAACCTTTCAAGCATAATAACAATTTAAAAATTTACAAAATACACTACTAATAGTTAATAATTTTTTTACAAAAATCTTATTGATTTAACTAAGCGATTAACTAAGTTAAACATAAGTAATTGGTTAATTTCAAAACCACTTCAAATATATTTTAAATATAATTATATAATTTTAGGAAGGAATTATGAGTAACGATTGGATATTATCAAATATAAAATGGGGAAATCCGAAGAAGTATAATGAGATAGAAATAAACGAAATACGCAACATACACACATGCTATAATAGTATGCGTAGTAATAATAATATATTACCAGAAATTAATGATACCTTGCTAGCGATGCGGGAAACAGATGACTCAATAATTCCGGTATGCGATCCCGTTAGATTTAATTTTGATATTACCGACTTAAAGCTCAATCATTTACTGCAACAAGATATTAGCGCAATTTTAAAAAGAATTAACAATTTTAAAATTGCTAGAAATAATTCAGGCTGGAAACTATTCAATATAGCTTCTAACTTTGTTTCCTCAAATGATCCTAAATTTGTGTTTATGGCTTTTATAAGAGCTTATATAGCAGAAGATATAGCTAAAAATTGTAATGTAGATAGTGTGGATTCTTTAACAACAGCTATCGCACAAATTGACTGTTTTAACAATTTTCTTAAAAAAATAACTGAAACTCCACCTTTTACCTCTGCTCAAGTCAATTTGCAAATCCAAAAGTTATTAGATGAGATAAGCCAAGATTTAAACGAGCTATCAGCAAAAATTATTGAAAGAATTCCTGTAGTTGACATTCAATCTGAAATTAAAAATCTATATAGCGATGCAAACACCTTAATGTTTAAGATGATAGAGACTCTTACCTTTTTAGGAAGTGATGATATAACAAGTGTAGATGCATTTGTCGTTAAAGATTTTATCAAAGATTCTGCCGAAGAGGCAAGAGATAATCCTCGTTACAACATGCATATTCATGCCCTCAGGCATTTATGTGCTCAGCCATCAATTCAATATCTAAATTCACAACAACATATTACAGCAGGAAAAATTATACAACTCAATCGTGCCAAATCAAGGTTATTTCGCGGTAAAATCAATAAAGACCTTACACATAAAATAATAACAGATACCAACACTATAGTTGGCAGCCTGAATGGTAAGTATACACAGAATATAGCACCATTATTTATTACTAATGATTCATCAATAACCGTGTTAACTTTATGCCAACTTATTGAAGAATTTAGTATCCAAATACACGGGATTAACAAAGTTCAGAATTATTTTAATAACTTTGGCTATTTTATAGGCTCATTAGCCTTACAAGAACATGTAAAAGTGTTTTTCAAATGTATAGATTTAGTTTGCACTGAGCTAGATGAAAACTTTCGGAACCTTATAAATAAAGCTAACAAGCAAAAGGAGGGTAATTCTCCTAAGTGGGATAGCTATAAAAGGTTTGCCTATCATGCTTTAACAAGCATAGTTGAACCCAATAAAAATATAAAAGCTTTACAGAACAACCTTAATAACATTCTAAATAAGATATCTAATGTAAACATCAAAGAAGGACAAGACATTATAGAAGATACTCTAGCTTATTTTCATGAGTATGGAATTAGCTTGAACGAGGGAATCATTAAGTTATCAGCTAACTACGATCCCAAGATACTTTTACAAAAGCAGCAACAAATTCAAGCAATTACAGCAAACGCTACAACTACAGCAACCGAGCCAATTGTAACCGAAGTAAATGTAGCAACAACAACGCCAGCGCCAGCAACAACAACGCCAGCGCCAGCAACAGCAACGCCAGCACCAACAGCAACGCCAGCACCAACAGCAACGCCAGCAACAGCAACGCCAGCAACAGCAACGCCAGCAACAGCAAAGCCAGCAACAACAACGCCAGCAACAGCAACGCCAGCGCCAGCAACGCCAGCGCCAGCAACAGCAACGCCAGCACCAGCAACAGCAACGCCAGCAACAGCAACGCCAGCAACAGCAAAGCCAGCAACAACAACGCCAGCGCCAGCAACAGCAACGCCAGCGCCAGCAACGCCAGCAACAGCAAAGCCAGCAACAACAACGCCAGCGCCAGCAACAGCAACGCCAGCGCCAGCAACGCCAGCGCCAGCAACAGCAACGCCAGCGCCAGCAACAGCAATGCCAGCAACATTAGGACAAAATACTACAAATAATGAATTACAACTTCAGTTATATTATGATGATAATTTTGAAGATGCCAAAAAGCATGCCGATAAAAGCACACAAGCAAAAAGAATCCTTGGTAGCGTTGTAAAAAATGGCACCATCGCAGGAGGTACTGCGGGTGTAGCAGGAGGTGCAATAGCTAGCTTGGTTGGTGGTAGTACAGCTGTAGCGGCCGCTGGTAGCACAGCTCTAGTAGCAGCTGGTACTACAGCAGCAACTACTACTACCACTGGAGTTCTTGCCGCTGCAGGAGGCAAGGTAGCCACAGGTATAGTACTTGGGATAGGAACTGGCGTTTTGATTCCCTTAGCTATAGTTGGCTGTTCGATATGGTTTATTGGCATGAATCGTACTGAAGCTAGATTACAAGAAATTTGTACACCTGTAGAAGATGTAACGAATTCTGCTCTAAAACAAGTAGGCCTTCGCAAATCTAATACTGATCGTAATGCTGCCGTATATAGCCAAGGGCAGAACATACATTGGATTGAACGCTTAAAGAAATTTAGGAATAGCCCGAACTTTTCTCAATCTTTAAGATTATATACAACTTATATTTCCGAACCTATAGTAGACTTAATGAAGAACCTTCATGTAATAGGTTTTCCTGATATTGCTTTAGAATTTATTAACTCCATTACTAATAGAGATGATAACAGTAATATTCCAGATATTACTGTTCCAGGATATAAACATAGCAAAATAAAACCTGGCACAGCAGATGAAATGAAAGGTAGTTTATTAGTACTTTTTGAGAATAGTTCAAAAGCAATGAGATTACTTCAAAAATTTATTAGGACTATTGAAACAAATGAGGATAATTTTAAAGACCTAGAGGACACTATATATATTTATGGTAATGAAACAAATTCAGAATTTAAAAAAGCGTACGAAGAGCTATGTTTACGTAGTGCCGGCTATGGCTTAAGAAGAACTGAAGAATATATTAATAAAATAAAACATAGCAGTTCAAATATAGGTAAGACTGATGCAACACAGGAAAGCAACAAACTTAGAAACGAGCTGGAAATTATTGAATTAGGAATTTAAAACAGTATGACAAATAATATAACCAGCAAAAAGCAAGTTAAAGCTTATATAATTAAATTGTTACTTAAGGTTGATGCTTGGATTTTAACCGGGTTAACTTATGTATTTAATAATTTATTTAAACTAACAAGCTTTGCTATGCGTTCGGTGGGAATAAACATGAGCTCAAGCCGGCTTAAAACTAAAATTATTACCCTGATACTTAAAGCTAACAATTTGGTATCTGAAAAGTTTTTAGGGAATATTGGTTATGGGCTAATGTTTACAATTTCTAAGCTGTTAAGCATAGCACGCATAAAAATTACTCCCAAGCAGCTTGCTATTAATATGCTAGCTTGCGTAATTTTAGGCTTACAATTTGCTGATTTATTATTTGAAAATTTAATTTATGCTCCTTTAAGCCTAACTATCAATAGTTTATATAAACTTAATCAAAACATAAGAGGTAAAAAAATGACCCAAGTTGCAACACACCAACCAGCAAAAACCACACCTAATAAAAAATTAGAACAAGCAACTAATAAAATATTTAAAGAATATCATACTATTTTAAAAAAATATCCGGAAGCTAATATACAAGAGAAATTTGCTATTTTTATCTCTACTACCATTAAACAGAATATTAATAGCTTTGGCCCAATAATTGAAAAACATTATTTACGTAAATTTAAAACTGAAATTTTAGCCAAAGAACCAAGCAGCAATTTTGCAGCACAAGAGCTACTGAGTATTTTTAGTGATGAAAATAAATTTAAAGGATTGGTTGATTTCATTTTAAGCTTGGCTAATGGACTATGTGCAATTAGACAAAAGTCTTGGACGCATGAAGAATCAATTCGAATTTTTGAACATGCTTTAGCTTTTGTGTTAGAAGAGATAGAACAAAATAATCAACCTCAACTAACTGAAATAATTGAAGATGGTGTAGAAATACTTGAAACTCCAACCGGCCGAGACCTTGCGATTGAGAAGTTAACCCGGTTTTTTGAAGAACAAAAGCAATATTGGCATGAACAAAATCAACCTTATTATGTTACAGGCGGCTATAATTTATTTAGGGATCATGGCTTTACTGGAGAAGAATTCGCATCACAAATATTATATAATATAAAACATAGAAAGCAAGTACCTGCAAATGAAGCATTTGCTGAACCTGAAATTAAATATATTGCCTCTCACTTAGGTGACCCTTATGAGCGCTACCCTGAAGATCCTATTTTATATGCAATGGATTATATTCAAATAACCTTAGGTAAAGTTAGGAGATATATTGAGGCAGAGGGAGACCATAATGGCTTTCATATTATTGAAGCTGATTTGATGACACCTATAGCGGTAATGCTGTTAACCCATTATGTAGCAGACCATGCCCATGATCCATATACTAATAAAATACCTGCATCAGGTATAAGTTTAAAGACTGGCAGCTTTACCACTCCTACTCTTGAAGGTACCAACCGCCCATTAAGCATCACATTGAAACAAAACGCCAAGCAAGCAGTACATACAGGAGTAGAATATTGGGGGCATGCTCAAACAATTGCTACACAAACCTTATCTGAAAATAAAGAGAAAATTGCTATAAGTGGTGGCGCACTATTGGGCGGGGTTTTTACTGCTATAACTATAGGTACAGGCATTGGTATTGCTATAGGAGCTGGAGTTGGTGCTACAGTTATGGCTGTATTAAATATTCTGCCAGCTACTACTGCAGCTAGTGAGAATGATCAGACAGCTTTAAATGCTAACCAGCCTGAAGCAGAAGAAGAAAGCCTTTCTTCCCAACCTCAGGTACAAATGCCAGCTCCTAGCAATTCACCTTCTACCCCATCATGGGCTCAACGCTCTAGAAGAAGTAATAGTAGCTTTGATTTAGATAGCACAGTTATGGCTGTATTAAATATTCTGCCAGCTACTACTGCAGCTAGTGAGAATGATCAGGCAGCTTCAAATGCTAGCCAGCCAGAACAAGAAAGCTTTTCTCCCCCACCTCAGGGAGAAATGCCAACTCCTAGCAATTCACCTTCTACCCCATCATGGGCTCAACGCTCTAGAAGAAGTAATAGTAACTTTGATTTAGATAGCTGTGATATAGAATGGTAATAATATAACTTAAACTTACTTCTTATTTTCAGTGTTTGTTAAGCGGGGAAAATCAATCCCCGCTTATTTACATTTCAGAATAAAGCGTATTTTAATCAAACTTAGCTTTTATCCATGTATCATGGCTATATATTTACTGTAAGATATTTAACTATTTATAAATCTACAAATTGTCCTACAACGATATCTCACCCTCTTCAACCAACTGAATATTAACATGATAACTATCAAATAAACCGAAATAATAACTGGCTACAAATACTATTAAAGCTGCAAGCTTAATAAAAATACCTACTTTAGCTAAATCTCTACCAGTAATAATATTGTTAATCATAATCATGGTATTAGGAGGCGTTGCAATAAATAATATAAAAGAAGAATTAATTGCCATAGTGGCTACGATTCCTAAAACCACTGGATTAAGATTGAGAGCAAGAGCTAAAGCCATAACTATAGGAATTATAGCTAATGAAAGGGCTGTATTACTGATGAATTCAGTTAAAATTAAACATACTATAATTAACATACAAGCAATATGGAATTCATTACCATTTCTAAAGAAAGTAAAATACTCGGCTAAAACATCATAAAAATGACATTTTTGCATGGCATTACTAATAGCGACCCCTGCCCCAAAAATTAATAAAATATCCCAAGGAAGTTTTCTACAATCATTCAAGTTTAAAATAAAACGGTCTTTTTCTAAATTTTTAGGAATGACAAATAATATTAATCCACAGCTAAGTGCTATCCACTCCTCAGTTAAAATAATATCAAAAAAACCATTGATAAGGGGTTTAAATACCCATAATAAACAAGTGGAGCTAAAAATTATTAAAGTAATTATACCAGATAAGCTTAATTTTTTATTATGAAAAAATTCAAATATATTTTTTAAATCATGGCTTTCAATTTCCGCTGAAAAAATTTTAGTAATGGCAAAATACGCTACAATCAGCAGAGTAAGACCTATTGGTAAACCAAACTGCAACCACCCTAATGAATATAACTCATAACCAAAATTGGTTTTAATAAAACTAGCTAAAATTAAATTCGGTGGAGTGCCATAAAGATTGGATAACCCTCCTAAAGTAGCACCAAAGGCTACCGCAAGTAATAAAGATATTATAAAATTTTTGCGCCTTTGATTATCACTAGAAATATTATCAGCAAGTGACATTACAAACGGTAACATCATCATAGTCGTTGCAGTATTTGTAACAAACATACTGATTAAAAAAGTTACTAATAATATAGAAAATACTATCCGTTTAGCACTAAATCCTATTAACTTAATCATTTTAACGGCAATAAATTTGTGTACATCATATTTTTCAAGCGCTATAGCAATTAAAAATCCTCCGGTAAAAAGATAAGTATAACTATTACTGTAAAATGAAGCCACCTGATCAAATTGAAAAATCCCTATACTGGGAAAAATAATCAGTGGTATTAGTGAGGTAATAGCACGTGGTAGCACATCAGCAATCCACCAAACAATCATCCAGATAATAATGATAAAAAGTGCTATTCCTGTAAATTCCTGTTGATCAAATTTAGCAATAAAAAAATTAACTAAATACACTAATGGTAAAGAAATAATTAAAAAATATTTGAAAAAATGGATTTTACTATAAATCATATTATATAAGTTAATTAATTTACTATATATAATGGTATCAAGCATTTAGCTAATTAGATAGCAAAAAAGCACATTAAAAAATACTTTATTTCATCATATTTTGAAGATAAAGCTTTCCATTTATATAGCTTATTTTATACCAAATTTGGTCTATTTCAAAAAATTAATGAGCTTTTGTAGCTAAAAGGATTTTTAAAGACAGTCTATTCACTATAAAGGTACGCCTCTTAGTATGTATGGTATAAACTATTACTTTTCAACCTGCCCTTTAACATCTTTCCAAGCATCTAGCATCTCAGTCATTTGTTCAATTACCTGATCGCAGCTTTCAACATTAGGTTCATGGTTAATTTGTAAAACCTTCATTATGATATAACTATAGAATTGTCTTAAAATTTCTGATATTTCTCCACCCTTGTCAAAATCCAAAATATTAATTAACCCTTGAAAAATTTGACTTACTTTATCAGAAACATTAAATCTCAGCTCAATCTCATTTTGCTCTACCGCAACTCTCGCCTGCGCCATTAACTTAATTGCACCTTCAAAC